>NZ_JBEYUS010000014.1:0-100042 GCF_040643635.1 Saccharopolyspora sp. NPDC047091 | reverse complement strand
AACCTCAGCGGTTCCCTCGCTGCGGGATCGATTTCACCGGTGGCTCCGCCACAGGAGAAATCGCTGTCCTCGCGAGGGAACCGCTGAGAACCCGCGGCGGTGCCGGTTGCGTGCTGGGTCGCTGCTCAGCGGCTTCGCCGCTGAGAGGACGAAGGTCGAGACCCGGGTGCGGTTCCGGGGGATCAGAACTCGCGGTCGGTCGCGGCGGTGAGGAGGTCGGTGAGGGTTCGGCGGGTGTGCTCGGGGACTCGCATCGTCGCCAGCGCTCGTCGCGCCGCGTCGGCGCGGGTGGTGATGAGTCCTTCGACCTCCGCCAGCGCGCCGCTCTCCACGATGACCGACTGCACCCGCCGCACCTGCTCGTCGTCGAGGTCGCCCGCCGCGAAGGCGCGGTCGATCTCGGCGAGTTCGGCGGCCCCGGCGCGCCGCCGGGCGGTCGCCAGCAGCACCGTCGGCTTGCGGGTGCGCAGGTCGTCGCCGACGGGCTTGCCCGTGACGGCGGCGTCGCCGAACGCGCCGAGCACGTCGTCGCGCAGCTGGAACGCTTCGCCCAGCGGCAGCGCGTAGGCCGTGTAGGAGTCGAGCAGCTCCGCGTCGGCCCCGGCGAGCAGCCCGCCGAGGTGCAGCGGCCGCTCGATGGTGTACTTCGCGGTCTTGTAGTGGATGATCGTGCAGGCCCGCTCCACCGAGTGCGTGGACCCCGCCTGCTCGGCGACGTCGAGGTACTGGCCGAGCACCAGCTCCGCGAACGCCTGCGCCACCATCGGCTGCACCGCGGCCAGCCGCTGCGGTGGCAGCCCGCTGGAACCGAGCAGTTCGTGGAACCACGCCAGGCACAGGTCGCCGAGCAGCAGCGCCACCGAGGTCCCGAACAGCTCCGAGGAACCCCGCATCCGCTGGTGCTGGTGCAGGTCGGCGTGCTGGCGGTGCAGCGACGGGGCGCCGCGGCGGGTGTCGCTCTCGTCGATGATGTCGTCGTGGATCAGCGCGAACGCGTGCAGCAGTTCCAGCGCGGCGGCCGCGGCGATGATCCCCTCGTCGTCGGGTGCACCGCCCGCGCCGCGCCAGCCCCAGAAGCAGAACGCCGGGCGCAGCCGCTTGCCGCCGATGAGGAAGGTGCGCAGGGTGTCGATCGCCGCGGCCCACTGCGCGCGCCCCGTGGCGTCGGCGGTCATGTCGCGGTACCGGTCCTCCTGCATGTCGAGGAACCGGGACAGGGCCGCGTCGACCCGCTCGCGGACCCCGTCGACGTCCACGGGGTGGCTCGGGGCGGGGAACGTGGTGGTCATCTGGACTCCGTGGGACGAGGAGCCGGTCGGTGGCTCGCGGTGCTGGACTGGTCCCCACGCTAGGGAGTGCGGGCGGGTGCGGGCATCGGCCGTTGCGCCCGGGATGATCTCCACCGAACGGCCGGGTTCACCGGGATTTTCCGGGCCGTTCGGCCGAGGGCTCAGATCCCGTGGCGGGCGGCGACGCCGTCGAGCAGCGCGTCGAGGCCGTCCGCGAAGCGCTGCCGCGCGGAGCCGGTGCCGCTGAGCCGGGCCCACGCGCTGCCCGGGTCGGCGTCGCCGAGCAGGGCGCGCAGCTGCGGGAGGTCGCCGTGGGCGAGCTGCTCGCGGACGAACCGGGTGGTGTCGGCGCTGAGCTCGCCGTGCTGCGGGTCGTCGGTGCGCAGCACGTTGCCCTGCACGTAGTCGTCGACCGCGCCCAGCAGCGCGATCTTCGCCTCGGCGTCCAGCGGGGTGTGCGCGAGCGCGGCGAACGACTGGTCGGCGTGCCGCAGCGCGTTCGGCCCGAGCCGCGCGCCGCGCAGGCCCTGCATCGACCACGGGTGACGCAGCAGCACGTCGCGGGTGCGGTGCGCGATGGCGGTGAGCGCGGCCCGCCATTCGGCGGGCAGTGCGTCGGCGGGGAGCAGCCCTTCGGCCATCACGGCGTCGTCCATCAGCGCGATCAGGTCGTCCTTGGTGCGCACGTAGTGGTACAGGGTCATCGTCCCGGCGCCGAGTTCGGCGGCGACCCGGCGCATGGAGACGGCTTCGAAGCCTTCGGCGTCGGCGAGGGCGAGCGCGGCCGCGGCGATCTGCTCGCGGGTGAAGCGCGGTTTGCGGGTTCCCGGGGCGGGGGCGGCCCAGATCGGCTCGTGCTCGGTTGCCATGTGGTACACCGTACCGCTAACGTTGTTCGTGCGGTGTACGAACATGGAGTACGCCGTACCGCTTGAAGGAGGTGGGCATGAGCGCCCAGCACGACACCGACGTCCTCATCGCCGGAGCCGGCCCGACCGGACTGGTCCTGGCCTGCGAACTCGCCCGGCGCGGCATCGCGTTCCGGATCATCGACCAGGCCAGCGAGCACTTCGGCGGCTCCCGCGGCGACGGCATCCACCCGCGCACCCAGGAGGTCTTCGCCGACCTCGGCGTGCTCGACGAACTGCACGCCGCAGGCGACGGCGGCATCCCGTTGCGCAAGTACGACGGCGACGAACTCGTCTGGGAGGGCTACCCCAGCGAGCCGGTGCCCGCCACGCCCGGGGTGCCGCACCCGAACCCGTGGTTCGTCCCGCAGTTCCGCATCGAGGAGGTCCTGCGCAAGGCGCTCGCCGGACACGGCGGCCAGGTCGAGCTCGGCGTCGGGCTCCGCGCGCTGCACCAGGACGGGCAGCAGGTCGTCGCGCAGCTCGCCGACGGCACCGCACTGCGCGCCCGCTACCTCGTCGGCGCCGACGGCGGGCGCAGCACCGTGCGCCGCGCGCTCGGCATCGCCTTCCTGGGCGAGACCGACGAGACGACCAAGGCGCTCATCGCCGACGTCCGGCTCACCGGGCTCGGCCGGGAACGGGCCCTGGTCTGGACCCGCGACGGCGACATCGCCTCGGTGCAGCCGCTGGCGGGCACCGACCTGTTCACCGTCACCTCCTCCCGCTACGACCTCGATCCCGTGCCGGCGCGGTTGCAGGAATGGCTGCGCGCGGTGACCGGGCTCGATCTGGAGGTGCACGAGGTGCACTGGAACTCGGTGTGGCGGGCCAACGCGCGCCTCGCCGAGCGCTACCGGGACGGGCGGGTGCTGCTCGCGGGCGACGCGGCGCACGTCTGCCCGCCCACCGGCGGCCAGGGCATGAACACCGGGGTGCAGGACGCGCACAACCTCGGCTGGAAGCTCGCCGCCGTGCTGCGCGGCGCGGACGAGGCGCTGCTCGACAGCTACGAGGCCGAGCGGTATCCGGTGGCGGAAGGGGTGCTGCGGCTCAGCGGACGGCTGCTGGACCTGCTGCGCGAGGACGATCCCGAAGCGCACCGGCGCGGACCCGAGCTCAACCAGCTCGGGCTGCACTACCGCGGCGGGCCGCTGGCGGAAGACCGCCGCACCGACCCCGCGGCGGTGCGCGCCGGGGACCGGGCGCCGGACGCCCCGGTCCTGCTCGACGGGGCGGCGGTGCGGTTGTTCGAGCTGTTCGCCGGACCGCACTGGACGCTGCTGGACTTCGGCGGCACCGTCCCCGACCCCGGCATCCCCGGGCTCGACGTGCACGCCGTGCTGCGGGACCCGCGGCCCGGAGCACTGCACGACGTGCACGGCCACGCCCACGACGGCTACGGCGTCGACCGGTCCGCGCTGCTGCTGGTGCGGCCGGACGGCTACCTCGGCTGGGCCGGGGAGCCCGGAGACCTCGCGGGCCTCCGGGCCTACCTGCTGCCGAAGCTGGGGAGCTAGACGAGCATCCCCGCGATGGCGGCGCTCATCAGGTTCGCCAGCGTGCCGCCCGCGATCGCCCGCATCCCGAACTCGGCGATCAGCGGGCGCCGCGACGGCACCAGCCCGCCGAGCCCGCCCAGCAGGATCGCCAGCGAGGAGAAGTTCGCGAACCCGGTCAGCGCGAAGGTGATGATGATGGCGGTGTGCGGCGAGAACGACGCCGCCTGCGGGCCGAAGTCGGTGAACGCGACGAACTCGTTGAGCACCAGCTTCTGGCCGACGAAACCGCCCGCCGCCACCGCGTCCTGCCACGGCACGCCGATCACCCACATCACCGGTGCGAAGACGTAGCCGATGATCTGCTCGAAGGTGATGTCGCCGAGGCCGACCAGGCCGCCTACGGCGCCGAGCACCAGGTTCAGCAGCGCGATCAGCGAGACGAACGCGAACAGCATGGCGCCGACGTTGAGCGCCAGCTTCAGCCCGTCCGACGCACCGGTCGCGGCCGCGTCGATCACGTTGCGCGGCTTGGTCTCCAGCGCTTCGTCGTCGTCGACCGCGGTGGCGGTGCCCGCCTTCTCCGGTTCGGCGGTGTCGGTGGCGGTGCGCTCCGGTTCGGCGTCGGTGCCGGTGGTGTCGGCGGTGGCGTCGGCGCTGCTCGTGCCGCCGGTGTCCGCCGCCGGTTCCGCGCCGGTCCCGGCCGCGGGCTTCTTCGCGAACCACGCGAGCACGCCGCGCCGCCCGTCCGCGGACCCGGTGGCGGCCTGCTCGGCCTCGCCGGTGGTCGACTCCGTCTCCGGCACGATGATCTTCGCCATCATCAGTCCCGCGGGCGCGGCCATGAAGCTCGCCGCGATGAGGTGGTCCAGGCTCGCGCCGAGCAGCGCGTACCCCACCATCACTGAACCGGCCACAGTGGACAGTCCGCCGACCATGACGGCGAAGAACTCGGACCGCGTCATGCCCGCCAGGTACGGCCGCACCACCAGCGGCGCCTCGGTCTGCCCGAGGAAGATGTTGGCCGTGGCGTTCAGCGACTCCGCGCGCGTGGTGCCGAGCACCTTGCGCAGCCCGCCACCGACGATCCGCACCACCCACTGCAGCACGTTCCAGTGGTAGAGCACCGCGGTCAGCGAGGCCACGAACACGATGATCGGCAACACCTGGAAGGCGACGACCGTCGCCCCGTTCGTCGGCATCACCGGTCCGAGCAGGAAGTCGATGCCCTCCTTCGACGAGTCGATCACCCGCTGCACCCCGGAGGACACCGCGCTCAACGCCGCCTTGCCCGCGTCCCAGCGCAGCACCACGAACGCGAACACCAGTTGCAGCACCAGCGCGCCCAGCACCGTGCGCGGCCGGATCGCCCGTCGATCGGTGGACAGCGCGAACGCGATCAGCAGCAGCACGACCATCCCGGCCGCGCCCCAGAGCACCTGCACGTGACCCACCCTCTCCTCGATGCGAACTCGCGGAATGCTCGCATCCCGGCGGCCCGCGCGTGCGGTCGGCCTCACCTCGGGAAAGCCGGTGAAACGGCCCGCCGCGGCCCGCTCGCGGCCGGTTTCGGCCGAACGGCGGGCCGGATTCCGCCGAAACGCGGCATCGCCGCGAGCGCGCCTCGCTAATCTGGATGATCCGAGGTCACGCGCGGGGGTCGCATGGGCACGCGGAGCAGCAAGGTCGCCGGTCACGGCCGGGCACGCCGGAACGCGCAGCTGCGGCAGCCGCCGCGCGGCAGGTGGCGATCGGCCGCGGTCGCGATCGGGCTGGCGCTGGCGACGGCCGCCGCCGGGCTGGTGGTGCCGAAGGCGTGGACCGCGATATCGGACCGGCTGCACCCGCCGGTCGTCGTGTCCGTCGCGAGCCAGGAGCTCTCCGACGACCACAGCTACGTCCTGCCCTACGTGCCCGGCGGCGCGGAGGCCGCCGCCATCGCCGAGCCCGCGAACCTGTTCGGCGGCGACTCGCCCACCCTGCGGCGCGCCACCAAGGCGGGCACCTCCACGACGCGGATCGTCGTGCAGGGCAAGAGCTCGCACACCGTGGTGATCACCGACATGCGGGCTCGGGTGCTGCGCCGCGAACCGGCGCCCACCGGGACCTACTTCTTCGCCCCCGCGCAGGGGGACCTGAGCACGATCGTCGTCGGCGTGGACCTCGACGAGGTGAACCCGGTGGCGCGCAGCCTCGTCGCCGGGCGCCGCACCGACCCGTACTTCCGGGACAACGCGGTGACGCTCGCCGCGGGGGAACCCGCCGTGTTCCTGGTCGAGTCGCACGCGGCCGAACCCACCGCCTACGAGTGGGCGCTGGAGATCGACCTGGTCGTCGACGGGAAGGCGGAGACGCGGACCGTGCAGCGCGCCGACGGCCCGTTCCGGCTCAGCGGTCTCGGCGGCCACTACTCGGCGGTCTACGAGTGGGCGGGAGATCGGTGGAACCATCCGGATCCGGTCGCCTACTGCGGTGCGGGGAAGTGCGGATGAGGCCCGGTCGTGTCGCGTTCGCCCTGCTGCTGCCGGTGCTGTTCCTCGGCGGCGTCGCGCTCGGCGGCTCGGGCGACGAGCCGCCGCCGGTGGCGGGAGCGGGCGCGGACCTGAACTCGGCGGCCGGGATGCTGGGCCTGCTGCCGAAGCCCGGTTCGGGATCGGTGCTCGCCGTGCGCCCGCACGTGCCTGCGGACGGCGTCGACGAGGGCCCGTGGCCGTTGCCTGCCGAGCTCTGCCTGCCCGGCGGGCTCGGCACGCCACCCACCCGCAGTTCTCCGGCCGCCGCGGACCTGGAGCTGCGCGGGGCGGGGCCGGTGCGGGTCCGCTTCGTCCGGTTGGCCGAAGCGGGGATCGCCGACACCGCGGCCGCGCTGCGCGGTGCCGCCGAGACCTGCGAGCAGCAGGTGTTCGGCGCCGACGTCGTGGGCGACCGGTACTACCGGATGCGCGGCCCGGTGTTCGGCGACGCCACCGCGATCTACCGGGGGCTGGGGCGGGTGCGGCTGGACGGCGAACCCGCCGTCATCGCCCGCAGCGGCACCACGCTGCACGCGGTGCAGGGGGAGTGGCTCGTCGCCGTGCACGCGGACTCCGGTCCGGACGAGGAGCTGTTCGCGGCCGCGCGCGAAGTCCTCGGCTCGTTCGACGCGACCGCGCGCACCACGTTCCTCGCCCCGCGTCCGGCGCCGGAGGGCCCGGTGGGCTGCGCCGGTGCGGCGTCCCGCGTCGAGGACCTCCCGGACCCCGGCGCGGCGCAGCCCGCGGAGTTCGTCGAAGCGCTGCACGACGTCGCGTGCGCCCGCGAAGTGCTCGACGTCCGCGACCTCACGTCCGACCCGTTCCTCGCGGACGGCGGGGTGGTGCCGGTGGACCGGGAACCGGTGCCCCCGGACGCGCTCGGCGACCTCGCTCGCGCCCTGGAAGGAAGAGCGACCACTGTGGACGGTCTGATCCGCTACCGCGCGGGGGAGTCCGCGGCGCTGTTCGACTTCCCCCGCGGCGCAGCGGCACCGCGGTTCACCGGATTCGTCCGGGACTGCGCGCACGCCGTGCCCGCGGCGCTCCCGGTGTGCGCGCCCGGTCCGCCGCGCGGGCTGGGCGACGTCGATTGGCCCGCGCTGATCGGGAAGTCGTGGTGCCCGGACGAGCTGCCGGTGGAACCGTCCGTCGCGTACCGGGGTGACCTCACCGGTGACGGGCTGGACGATGCGGTGGTCCTGGTGAGCTGCACGGCGCCGACGTCCGGGATGCCGGACGAGGTCCGCGTCTACGCCGGGACGGCTGCGGAGAATTCCCCACGGCTGCTGGGGATTCCGCTCGGTCCGCGGGACGGGACGGACGAGCGCGGGTTGTTCGTCGACTCCGTCGACCTGCTGGACGGGGTGCTCGTGGTGACGTCGTTCGGCTACGGACCGGGAGATCCCAACGCCGATCCCGGATTCGTCGTCACCGATCGCTTCCGCTGGAACGGCGGCACCTTCGACCGAGGAGCGCGGGATGTCGAACCCGCGCGGTGACCCTCAGCCTTCGATGCCGCGCTGCTCGTCCGCTTCGCGGGAACGCCGGGCGGCGATGCGGATGCAGCGCATGCACGGCATCCCGGTGGATTCCTCGACGAGGGACGGATCGAGCGGGATGCCGCACAACGTGATCAGGACGTCGCGCGGCGTCCAGGTCGCGGCGTGCACGACGCGGGCTCGTTCGCCGACGATTCCCGCGCGGTAGCGGACGTTGAGCACCGCGGGCTCCTCGGGCGGTGGCGGGTCGGCACCGATCACGTCGGGCAGCGGCGCCGTGCCGGGTTCGGAGTGGCAATCGTGAAAAGCAGGCATGGTTCTCACCTGACTGGCTAGCGGTGGGTGAGCGCTTGTCCTGTCAAGTTACGACTGCGCAGCAAGGCGGAGTGACAGCTATGTGACAGTGCGGCAATATGCTGCCCACTCCAACGTGGGTCACCTAGTCTGGTGGTTCTTTGGCCCTACGTGGAAGGAGCCCCGTGCCACGGCCTGAACAGGGATCGGCCCTCGGCGAACGCGTTGCGATGGCTCGAAAAGTCGCGGGACTCAACCAGCAGGCCCTGGCGCAGCGTGCCAATTACAGCATCAGCATGCTCCGAGCGGTCGAACAGGGCCGAGAACCCGGCTCGCCCGCGTTCGTCGCGGCCGTCGCCCGCGCGCTCGGCATCGAAGCCGAAGAGCTCTACGGGCAGCCGTACCGCGCGACCCTCGACGACGACGGCGGAATCCCGCCCGGGCTCACCGAACTCCGCACCCTGTTCGCCGAAGGGCGCTACGCCGGTGCGCTCGAACCCGGCTCCACCGAGGAGATCGAAGCCGACCTCGCCAAGGTGCGCGACCTCCGGCACTCCGACCGCGCCCGGCAGGCCATCGAACTGACGCCGACGCTGCTGCGCCGGATGGCGGGCGCGATCCGCCAGGCGAGCACCGATTCCGCGCGCGAACGGGGGTACCGGTACCTCGCCCAGGCCTACGGCAACACCGCGCAACTGGTCTACCGCTTCGGCTGGATACCGCTCGCCACCCAGGCCGTCGACCGGATGGAGAGCGCCGCCGAACGCAGCGACGACCCGCTGCTCGCCGCGCACGCCGTGCAGCACCGCGCGCTCATCCTGATGTCCTGCGCGTCCTACGACACCGGAACCCGGTTGGTGGAGCACTCGCTGGACCTGTTGGAGTCCAGACCGGACAGCGAAGAGGTGCTGGCGCTGCGCGGATCGGCGCACCTGCGCGGCGCGATGATCGACGCCCGCGCCTGCGAACTCGACCGGGCCCGCGAGCACATCGCCGAGGCCAGGGCGATCGGCGCCCGCCTCGGCCGCTCCTCCGCCGCCTACGACACGAACTTCGGGCCCGGCAACGTGGACATCCACGACGTGGCGGTCTCCCTCGAAGGCGGTGACCCCGGCCGCGCCGCCCGCGACGGCTCCGAACTGCGGCTGCCCGACGACATGCGGGCCAACCGGATCGGCCACCACTGGCAGGACGTCGCCCGCGCCTGGGTGCTGGCGGGCGACCACGCCAACGCGCTGCGCGCCCTGAACAACGCGCGCCGCGTCGCGCCGCAGCAGACCCGCTACCACCCGCAGGTGCGCGAGACCGCGCGCGCCATCGCGATGGCCGAGCGCCGCAAGTCCGACAGCATCGCCCATTTCACCAACTGGCTCGGCCTCAAGGTCTGACCGCGCGATTCCTAGGTGCGCCACGGCCTGGGTCGGCGGGGCCGCACCGCGCAGAGTCGTCCTCGACGGCCCGCAGGGGGTCGGCCAGGGGAGGACCAGTGGCGAAGACCATCTTGATCACCGGCGCGAGCAGCGGCATCGGCGAAGCCAGTGCCCGCGTGCTCGCGCAGCGCGGACACCGGGTGTTCCTCGGCGCCCGCCGCACCGAACGGCTGGAAGCGCTCACCGCCGAGATCACCGCGGCCGGGGGCACCGCCGCGCACCGCAGGCTCGACGTCACCGACGCCGCCGACGTGCACGCCTTCACCGCCGCCGCCCGCGCCGAGTACGGCAGCGTCGACGTCGTCGTCAACAACGCGGGCGTGATGCCGCTGTCCCCGATCGACGCGCTCAAGGTCGACGAGTGGGACCGGATGATCGACGTGAACGTGCGCGGCGTGCTGCACGGCATCGCCGCCGCGCTGCCGATCATGCGCGAGCAGGGCGGCGGGCAGTTCGTGAACGTGGCCTCCGTCGGCGGCCTCGTGGTCAGCCCCACCGCGGCCGTGTACTGCGCGACCAAGTTCGCGGTGCGCGCGATCTCCGAAGGGCTGCGCCAGGAATCCGACGGCAGCATCCGGGTCAGCGTCGTCTCGCCCGGCGTCGCCGAATCCGAACTCGCCGAGACCATCACGGACGAATCCGCGCGGGAGGCGATGCGCGACTACCGGTCCGTCAGCATCCCCGCGTCCGCGGTCGGCGAATCCATCGCGTTCGCCATCGAGCAGCCGAGGTCCGTGGACGTCTCCGAGATCGTGGTGCGGCCGGCGGCGAGCCCCCTCTGATCGGGCGGGACGGGCGGGGCGGGCAGCCGGCACTGCTCGCTGCTGCTACCGCCTGCCGCTGCCCTGCTCGCCACTGCACGGCTTGCCGCTGCCCTGCCTGTCACCGCACGGCTTGCCGCTGCCCTGCTGCCTGCCGCCGGTCCGGGCTTTGCGAGGCCAGTGCTCCGGGCTCCGCTCCGGGCGCCGTGTCCGGGCCGCGCGGCGATGCCTTGCTCCGGCTGTGCGGCGATGCCTTGCTCCGGCCGCCCGGTGGGCTCGGTGTTCGGGTCGTGCGGCGGGCTCGGTGTTCCGGCCCGGCGGCGAGCGGTGAGGCCACTTCGGTGCGCGGCGGCCGCACCGGGCACCCTGGAGGCATGGTCAGCATCAAGGACGTTGCCGAGCGCGCCGGAGTCTCGGTGGCCACCGTGTCCAACTCGCTCAACCGGCCCGACCGGGTCTCGGTCACCACCAGGGCCCGCGTGCTGTCGGTGATCGACGAGCTCGGCTACGTCCGCAGCGAATCGGCGCGGCAGCTGCGCGCCGGGCACAGCCGCCTCCTCGCGCTGCTGGTGCTGGACATGGGAAATCCGTTCTTCGTCGACGTGGCCCGCGGCGTGGAGGCCGCGGCCCGCGACGAAGGGCTCGGCGTGATGCTGTGCAACTCCGGGCAGGACCCGGAGGCCGAAGCGCTGTACCTGTCGCTGTTCGCCGAGCAGCGGGTGCGCGGTGTGCTCGTCACCCCGGCCGACGTCAGCGGCGCCAACCTCGATTCGCTGCGGCGGCAGGGAATTCCGTCCGTGCTGGTGGACCGCAAGGTCGGCAGCGAGCGGGCGTGCTCGGTGGCGGTGGACGACGTGGCGGGCGGGGCGCTCGCGGTGCGGCACCTGCTCGAACGCGGGCACCGCGACATCGCCTTCGTCACCGGTCCCGGCTCGCTCACCCAGTGCCTCGACCGGCGCACCGGCGCGCTCAGCGCGCTGCACGAGCACGGGCTCGACGACGACGTGCTGAGCGTGCTGGAAGTGCCCGCGCTCGACGTGGCCTCCGGACGGGACGCCGGGGCCCGGCTGCTCGGCCTGCCCACCCGGCCTAGCGCGGTGTTCTGCGCGAACGACCTGCTCGCCCTCGGCCTGCTGCAGGCCCTGTTCGCCGCCGGGGTGCGGGTGCCGGAGGACATCGCGCTCGTCGGCTACGACGACATCGAATTCGCCGCCGCGGCCGCGGTACCGCTGACCTCGGTGCGCCAGCCCGCGTTCCGCATCGGGCGCAAGGCCGCCGAACTGGTGCTCACCGAAGCCGATCCCGGGCACGTCCACCAGCAGGTGATCTACGAACCGGAACTGGTGGTGCGCAGATCCAGCCTGCCGCCAGCCCGCTGAGCCGCTCCGCTCCTGCGGCGAGCCGGGGCGGGTGGTGGACTCCCGGCCGCCTCCTGGCCACGGGAGCGGTCGAGGAACCGCGGCGGTGCCGGTGTCCCGGGTGGTTCCTGTTCGGCTGCTCCCGCCGCGGACGAGCCGGACGACGAGGAGCGGGTGCGGGTGGGCACCGTCCTCGCTCGCGGCAGGAGCGGCGGCACGAGCCCGATGGGCGGGTGATTCGTCCGGATCGGACGCGGGGGTCGCGGGAAACCGCACGGACGGAGGTTCCTCGCCGTGCGGCCGGTTCGGTAGACCGTTCTGCACCGGTGCCCGCCCGGCGGGGCGCGGGCACCCGCGGAGGACGGGGAATGGCATGGACACCACCGGGCCGGAACTCGATCCCGACGCGGCGAAACCGACCCGCGAGCAGTGGAAGTGGGCGGGGCTCGCCTCCATGGCGTCCTACATCGACGCCGGCTCCATCGTCGCCGCCGCGGCCGGGCTCCCGCTGTGGGAAGCGTTCCTCGGCCTTGACTCCACCGCCATCGGGCTGCTCACCGCGTTCAGCTCCAACGCGATCTCCGCCGCCGTCGGCGCGCTCATCGGCGGCAGGCTCGGCGACCGGTTCGGCCGCAAGCGGATCTACGCGTGGGACCTGCTCGTGTTCGCCTTCGGCGTGCTGTGGATCGTGTGCGCCGTCAACCTGCCGATGCTGTTCGTCGGCTACGTCATCGTCGGACTCGCCGTCGGCGCCGACCTGCCCACCTCGCTCGCGCTGGTCGCCGAATTCGCCCCCGGCCGGTCCCGCGGCAAGCTCATCGGGCTGACCCAGGTGGCGTGGTGCCTAGGGCCGCTGATCACGTTGCTGCTGGCGTTCGCGCTCGCCCCGCTCGGCGTGCTGGGCGTGCGGATCGTGTTCGTGCACCTGCTCGTCGTCGCCCTCGTCACCTGGTACCTGCGCCGCGGCATGGTCGAATCGGCGCGGTGGACGCAGGCCCGGCGCGCGGCCCGCGACAGCGGGAACCCGCTCGCTGCCGGGCGCCTGCGCGACCTGGTCACCGGGCGGAACCTGCGGGCGCTGCTGTTCACCGGCGGGCTCTACGCGCTCTGGAACACCGTGGCGGGCACCAACGGCGCGTTCCTGCCGTACCTGCTGCAACACGCGGGAGGCGTGGACCAGGCCACGAGCGTGGCCGTCCAAGCGTTCAACTCGCTGGTGACGCTGCTCGCCGTCGCGCTGGTGTTCATGCCGCTGGCCGACGGTGCCCGGCGGCGGCCGCTGTTCGCGTTCGGCGCCGTCCTGCAGATCGCCGCGTTCGGCTGCTTCGCGGTGCTGCCGATCGGAGTCGGGGTGGCCGTCGCGAACGTGGGGTTGTTCGGCATCGGTGCGGTGCTCGCCGGGGAATCGTTCTACAAGCTCTGGTCGCAGGAGATGTTCCCGACGATGCTGCGCGCCACCGCGCAAGGCGTCACGTTCGCGTTCGCCCGCATCATCCTCGGAATCTGGAGCTTCCTGGTCCCGGCCATGATCGAATCGGAGTTCGGGGTGTCCGGAATGGCCATGATCATGATGGCTATGCTGGTGCTGTTCGGCGTCATCGGACTCGTCGGGATGCCGGATTCCGCGGGCAGGACCCTCGATGAGCTGGAGCAGGGCCCGTCCGCTCCGGGCACCGCCGAAAGGGTAGATCGCGGCGGCGAATTCGGCGGCGCTGAGTGATCGAATTCGGCCCGATTGGGCTTGATCGGGGAATCGCCCTTCAAGATCGGGTGAACTCTGGAAGATTTCGCGGGAATTCGCGTGGCGTCAATTCGCCAACACGGCACGTGTGGTCCATTCGGGACGTTCAATCGATCTCGGCCGGGACGGTCGCGTTCTGGGGTCGAGGACTTCGTTCGGAGGAGCCATGCGTCACATTCGGGGAATCGCGCGCGCCATCGCAGCGACCGTCGTCATCGGAACATCCGTCACCGGCGGGACGGCGTACGCCGCGCAAGCCGACGAGAACTACGCGGCGCTCGGCGACTCGTTCGCCTCCGGCACCGGAACCAGGGACTACTTCGAGGACAGCGGCGACTGCCTGCGCAGCCCCAAGGCCTACCCGCAGCTGTGGGCCGACGCGCACGGCGCCGCCTCCTTCACCTTCGACGCCTGCTCGGGGGCGACCACCGACGACCTCAACGCCGACCAGCTCGGCTCGCTGAGCGCCGACACCACGCTGGTCACCGTGCAGATCGGCGGCAACGACATCGGATTCGCCAACGTCATCCAAGGCTGCCTGCTCGGCAGCGACGAGAACTGCGACTCCGCCGTCACCGACGGAGAAACCGCCACCCGCGACGAACTGCCCGCCAAGCTCGACGCCACCTACGAAGGCATCCGCAGCGCCGCGCCCAACGCCGACATCGTCGTCGTCGGCTACCCGCGCATCAACTCGACCGGCGACTGCGGCATCCCCGGGTTCAGCGAGACCAAGCGCGAACGCATCAACAAGGGCGCCGACGTGCTCGCCGAAGTCATCTCCGAACGGGCCGAAGCCGCCGGGTTCACCTACGCCGACCCGCGCAGCGCCTTCGACGGCCACGGCGTCTGCGGCGACCCGGAATGGATCAACGGGCCCAGCACGCCGCTGCAGGAATCCTTCCACCCCAACGTGACCGGACACGCGGAGGGCTACCTCCCGGTCGTCGAGTCCGCGATCGGCTGAGCGAAATCCGCGTCCGCTCCTCGGCGGGGCGGATGGCGGAACCGCACTGCCCGTCTCGCTGCTTCTGATGTGCAGTGCTCGGGTGGCCGAACCTCAGCGGCTTCCTCGCTGCGGGATCGATGTCTGATGTGTGTCCGGCACACTGCGACATCGCCGTCCTCGCGAGGAAGCCGCTGAGAACCCGCCGCGGTGCCGGTGTCTTGGGTGGTCGTTGCTCAGCGGCGTCGCTGCTGACGAGAAACCGACCCGCCGGGCAGGTTCGGCGACGGGCAGTCAGCGGTTCCCGCGCCGCGAGCTCGATTTCTCGGACGGCTCCGTGAGATCGCCGTCCTCGCGAGGAAACCCCTGAGAGCCCGGCTGGTGGTGCCGGTTGTTCTGGTGGTCGTCGGTTCGGCTTCGCCGCCGGCGGGCGATCGGCGGGTCTCTCGGTGCAGGTGTGACGAGCGGCGGTCGGGTGCGTCCGGATGCGGGGCCGTTCGGTGAACGTGGCTGCGCCGCGGGAGGAATGGCTGTTCTCGTGGGGGAATCGCTGAGAACCTGCGGATGGTGCTGGTCGGTTCGGCGGCTTCGCCGCTGGTGAGTGAACGGCGAGTCCCTTGGCGCAGGTGCGACGGAGCTGCGTCTGCGGTGCACCTTGTTGCCGGTCGTGGTGGGAAACGTGGCTCTGGTGTGGGAGGAACCGTCGTGCTGGTCGGGGGTTGCTGGGAGTCCGGTTGGTGGCGCGGGTTGTTCTGGTGGTCGTTGGTTCGGCGGCTTCGCCGCTGATGAGTGAACGGCGACTTCCTTGGCGCAGGTGCGACGGAGCTGCGTCTGCGGTGCACCTTGTTGCCGGTCGTGGTGCGAAACGTGGCTCTGGTGTGGGAAGGAAACGCCGTTCTCGCGGGGGAATCGCTGCGCGCCCGGCTTCCGGTTGGCGGTGCGGGTTGTTCTGGTGGTCGGCGGGTCAGCGGCTTCGCCGCCGGCGAGCGATCGGCGGGTCTCTCGGCGCAGGGAGTGACGAGCGGCGGTCAGCGGTGCACCTGGCTGCGGGTCGTCCGGCACATGTGGCCCTGGCTGAGGAGGAATCGCCGTTCTCACCAGGGAGCGGCTGAGCGCCCGCGGGTGTCCTGTTGCTCGGGTGGCCGCTGCACAGCGTCCTCGATCACTGCCGAGATCGGATGATGGTGTCCGTGTGTCCGCCGGGTGAGGGCTGTCGCCCGGGTAGTGGAGTGCGCGGACTGGTCGTCTGGAGTGCGTGGGCGGCTCGCCCGGGCTGGTCGGGTGTGCGGGCTGGTCTCCCGGAGTCGCGAGCGCGTGGGCCCGTCGCGGCGTGCCGGGTGGGTGAACCGTTCGGCCGGGGTGGTTCTCGGTCCGGTTGGTCAGTCGTGGCCGGGTGCTCGGTGACAGCGGTCCTTCAGTGCTGTTCTCGGTGCGGTGCGGTGCGGTGCGGCGGCGGCGGTCGGTGGGAGCGCGCGTTCGTCGATCACCTGCCGGTGGTTCTTCGGACCTGGCAGCGCGCACGGCCGGAGGCGCCGGTGCGGAACGGACCCGAGCCGCGGCGGTGCCCCGGGTGGAGGCGCCGGTGCGATCGGTAGCGGCGCGACGCGCGGCGGGTACTGCGGTGGCTGTGGCGTCGCTGTGCGCGCCGTAGTGGTGGCGGGCGTTCGACCGAACTTGCCGCGGCGGGCCAACTCGTCCGGCACCGGCTCTCCGAGCTGCGGGGATTCGTCCGAGGGGCGCGGCGCTCAGGACAGGCGGGAGCGGTGGATGGTGGTGAGGGCGCCGTCCTCCTCGGCGCGCTGCAGCGCCACCACCGCGTGCGCGCCGTCGACGTCGAGGACACCGATCGCGTTGCCGAAGTACGGTCCCGCCGTCCTCGCCCAGGCCAGCGGTAGCGGCGGTACCCCGAGCCGCCTGCCGAGCCCGCGGAACAACGCCGCCAACGAGCGCGCCCACGCCATCCGCAGCGGCGTCGTCAAGTGCGCGGGCGTCGCGTTGTGCAACGGCGAACACGTCACCTGCACGACCCGGGACCGGGTCGCCGGGGCGTACACCGCCTCCGCGACGTAGCTGTGGTGCACGTCCCCGGACAGCACCGACACCGAGGCGGTGTCCGGCCGATCCGCGGCTTCGCGAAGCAGTTCCGACAACCGGTCGAAGGACTCGCCGAACGCGGCCCAGTGCTCCAGATCGCCCGCCTGCCGCACGCGCTCCGCGAGCTTCGGCCACCGGCCGCGATCCGTGCACGCCGCCTCGTTCCAGGCCTGCAGGTGGTGCACCGCGTGCGGGAGCAGCCACGGCAGCGAGGAAGCGATCACGACGTGCTCCGGCGACTCCGAAGCACGGCCCGGATCCCCGGGGTGGGCCGCGCCCGCCGTTGTGTCGTCTCGTCGGGGCGCGTCGTCGTGCCCGGGTTCGTCGTCGCGCCGGTGTTCATCGTTCCGTCGGTGGTCGTCGTCGCGCCGAGATTCCTCGTCACGCCGAGATTCCCCGTCGCGCCGAGATTCCTCGGCGTGCCCGGACCGTTCGCCCAGCCCGGCCAGACCGCTTCCTTCGGCCCGGGCGCCGCCCTCTGCCCGGCTGTCCCCCTCGGACCGGCTGCTGCGTGGAACACCGCCGTCGAGCTCCGAGTCGTCGTCCGGTCCGGCACCGCTCCCCGGCGGTGAGATCCCGGGCGAGGAGGTCGGTGGCGCCCCCGGCCCGACGCCGTTCGCAGCGCCGCCGCCCGCGGATCCGCGACTCCCGGCGAGGCGCTCGCGCGCGTGGTCCGGCAGTGGCTCCTGGGCCGGATCGAGCCGCAGCTGCTCGCGCAGCCAGTCGAAGTCGACGTCCGACAGCATCGCCCGGCTGCCGCCCTCCAAGATCCGGCCCGCCCGGGTGTCCAGCACGATCAGCCGCAGCGCGCCCAGGTCCCGCCGGTAGCTCCAGCGCACGTCCTTGTACCGGCCCCGCGGCCCGCCCACCTCCTCCGCGGTGCCCGGGGTGCGCAGCTCGGTGTCGGCGGCCGCGGCGAACTCGCGCAGCACCGGCAGCGCATCCCCGGTGCGACCCGCGGCCAGCACCGCCCGGTAGGTGGGGTCCGCGTCCAGGTCGTCGGGGGAGAGGTTCCCGATGTGCTGGTACACCCAGTAGCCGACGAGGGCGCCGAGCAGACGTTCCCGCCACCAGGGCTGGGCGGACATCGCGGTCCGCCACTCCAGCGAGGTGTTCCAGTCGTCCCGCACGTCGTGATCGTCGAAGATCATCATGCTGGGGACGGTGGACAGCAGCCAGCGCACCAGCGGATCGCCCCAGGCATGCCGGTACAGCACCGTGTACTCCTCGAAGTCGGCGATCTCCTCGCCGGGGGGTTCGCGGAGGTCCCGGTGGGCCGCGAGCTCCCGCTGCACTTCAGGCGCGGTCTGGTCGGCGTACACCTGATCGCCGAGGAACAGCATCGCGTGCGGCCAGTCCCGTTCCGGGGTGTCCATCAGCCTGCGGGCGCAGGACTCCAGCGCGTCCGGCCCCAGCGTTCGGCGGCGGCCCGCGTCCTCCGTCGGGCCGAACCGGCACGATCCGAACACCAGCCGGGCTCCAGCTCCCGGCGGCACCGTGCGGATCCGGCTCGGCGGATGGGTGTCGGAGGCGGCCGGCCACACCACGGCACCACCGACCCGCACGTCGTAGGGAGTCGAGGTGCCCGGCCGCAGTCCGCGCAGCGCGACCAGCGCGTAGTGGTGCCCACCGACCTGGAACGTGTCGGCAGCGGTGCCGAGCACCTCGACCGTGCAGGCCTCGTCCAGTTCCAGCCACACGGTCGCCGACGTGTCGTCGGTGTAGCGGAGGATCGGCCCCAGCACCACATTCGTCACGCGCCCTGCATACCGCACCGGGCGGCCAGGTGAAAGCGGCCGTGCGCCGGGAGTTCCGCACTGATCGCCGAATGACACCGCCGCGCCCGCGAGGTGCCGGGGCGGGTCCGCGCACCTGTCCGGACCGGCCGAGTCCGGCACCGGCGCATCCGGTGCCGCCGACCGTGCTTCCCGAGGTTCCGACGCTTCCCGAGGTTCCGGCGGCCCGGCCGCGCGGCGCGGTCGTGCGCGTCGACATCCCGGCGCCACGTCGCTCAGCCGCGGACTTCGGCGATGCTCACCGGGCGCCGCTCCCGGCGAGACCGCTCGCACGCCTCCGCGATGCACAGCGCCTCCAGTGCCTCCGCCGCCGTGCACGGGTTGTCCGCTCGCCCGGCCGCGACCTCGACGAACTCGGTGAGCTCGGCGACGTACGCCGCCCGGAAGCGTTCCAGGAACGTGCGGTACGGGGTGCCGGACGGCCAGGGCACACCCTGCTCCGCGGACGGCAGCGGAGCCCGGTCGTCGTGGCCGACGAACAGCGCGCCCAGCGAACCGCACACCTCCAACCGCACGTCGTGCCCAGCGCCGTTGTAGCGGCTGGCGCTCACCGTGGCGAGGGTGCCGTCGTCGAACTCCAGCAGCGCCACGCAGGTGTCCACGTCGTCGGCCTCGGCGAAGAACGCCGCGCCGCGGTTCGCCCCGAGCGCGCACGCGGACACGACCTCGCGGCCGGTGACCCACCGCAGCGCGTCGAAGTCGTGGATGCTGCAGTCCCGGAACAACCCGCCGGAGGTCGGCAGGTACTCGGCCGGCGGCGGGTCCTGGTCCCCGGTGACGGCGCGCAACGTGTGCAGCCAGCCGAGGCGGCCGCTGCGGACCGCCTCCCGCGCCGCCCGGTATCCGGCGTCGTAGCGGCGCTGGAACCCGATCTGCAGCGGAACGTCCACTTCGGTGCTGCGCCGCACCACTTCGCGGGTGCCGGGCAGGTCGAGGGCGACGGGTTTCTCGCAGAACACCGGTTTGCCCCGGTCCAGCGCCCGGTGGATCAGCTCGGCGTGCGCGTGCGTGGCGGCGGTGATCACGACCGCGTCCACCCCCGCCGCGTAGAGCTCTTCCTCGGTCGGAACCGCTTCGGCGGCGAGCCCGTCGGCGCGCAGCTCGGCGGCGAGCCGCGCGGCCCGGTCCGGGAGCGCGTCGGTGATCCGCAGCCCGGTGACGCCGTCCAGCCCCAGCAAGGTCCTGGAGTGCATCGCGCCGATCCGGCCGGTACCGATCAGTCCCAACTGCATCGTCGTTCCTCTCGTCCGGAGTGGAATTGCGGAGGTGCCGATCGGCCCGCCCGGGCGTGGGGGAGCGGCTCAGGAGTAGCGCACCCGCAGGTCGGCTTCGAGCTCTTCCAGGCTGCGCCCCTTGGTCTCCGGGACCAGCCGCACGCTGAACACGAGCGAACCGATGTTGAGCGCGGCGAACACCCAGAACGTGGCGCTGCCCCCGATGGCCGCCACCATCGGCGGGAACACCAGCGCCACCACGAAGTTCGTCAGCCACAGCACCAGCACCGCCACGCCCATCGCGAAGCCGCGGATCTTCAACGGGAACAGCTCGGTGATCATCAGCCAGGTCACGGTGCTCACGCTGCTCTGCTGGAACGCCATGTACACCACCATGATCGTCAGCGTCAGGTAGCTGACCCAGCTCGCACCGGTCGGCAGCAGGAAGACCAAGCCCAGCAGCGCCAGGCAGCTGGTCACCCCGGCCTGGCCGGTGAGCAGCAGCGGCCGCCTGCCGACCCGATCCATCAGCAGCAGGCCGACCAGCGCCGCCAGCACGGAGATCACCCCGATCGAGATCGTCGCCGCGATGGAGGCGACCTCGCCCAGTCCGGTCTGCGTCAGCAGCATCGGTGCGAAGTAGATGATCGTGTTGACGCCGGTGACCTGCTGCAGCATCGCCAGCCCGATGCCGATGAAGAACACCCGGCGCAGCCACTTCGAGCGCAGTTCCCGCCAACCCCGGCCGGTCGGCTGCTGTTCGTGCGCGGCGGTGATCTGCGCGAGCTCCCGCTCGGCCTCCTCGGGCGACCGGCCGCGGTGCAGCACGGCGCGGGCCTGCTCCGGCCGTTGCTTGCCCGCGTACCACCGCGGGCTGTCCGGCAGGAACAGCATGCCCACGCCCAGCAACACCGCGGGAATGGTCGCGAGCCCGAGCATCCAGCGCCACGCCCCGGCTTCGGCGAGCAGCGCGTTCACCACGTACGCCAGCAGCTGCCCGGTCACGATCATCAGGCCGTTGAAGGTGACCAGCCTGCCGCGCACCTGCGCCGGCGCCATCTCGGAGATGTACAGCGGCACCACCACCGAGGCGGCGCCGACCGCCAGCCCCAGCACCACCCGGGAGAGCACCAGGATCGGGACGTCCGGGGTCAGCGCCGAACCGAGCGTGCCCACCACGAACACCACGGCCGATCCGATCAGCATCGGCCGCCGCCCGGCCCGGTCCGCGATCCGGCCGCCGACCAGCGCGCCCGCGGCGGCGCCCAGCAGCAGCGAGCTGGTGACCAGTCCTTCCAGGAACGGCGTCAGCCCGAAGTGCGGGGTCATGAACAGCAGCGCCCCGGAGATCACCCCGGTGTCGTAGCCGAACAGCGCCCCGCCCAGCGCGGACACGATCGCCACCAGCAGGACGAACCGCTTCGCCTTGCGCACCGCGGCGAGCTCGGCCTGCTCACCGGGCTCGTCGTTCGAGAGCGTTCTCGCCACCATCGATCTCCGTCCTCACCATCGGGCCAAGTACTCGGCGGTCTTCTTCCGCATGAACACCGAGGATTCGCGGGCGCGGTCCTCCCACGCGAACACGGCCACGGTCATGGTGCCGTCGAACCCGTTGTCGCGGAGCGCGCCGAACAGCTCGTCCCAGTCGACCTCGCCCTGCCCGATGTCCAAGTGCTGGTGCACCCGGACCGGGGAGCCCGGCGGGTTGACGATGTAGCGCAGCCCGGACGAGGCGGTGTGGTCGAAGCTGTCCGCCAGGTGCACGTGGGTGAGCAGCTCACCGGCGTGCCGGATGATGCCCGGCGCGTCGTCGCCCATGTGGAAGGTGTGCGGCGCGCAGTACAGGAACTGCGCGTTCGGCGAGTTCAGCCCGCGGATCATGTCCACCGCGACGTGTCCGTCTTCGACGAAGTCGTCCGGGTGCGGTTCGAGCCTGAGCGAGATCCCCTCCCGCTCGAAGATCGGGAGCAGTTCTTCCATCGACTTGAAGAACTTGCCCTCGCTGCGGCTGGAGTCCTCCGGCCTGCCGTTGAACTCCGAGACCATGGCGTCGACGCCGAGCAACGACGTGATCTCGATGGCCCGCTTCCAGTACCGCACGGCCGCTTCCCGCTCCTCCTCGTCGGGGCCGGACCAGCGGTACAGCGGCAGCACCGAGGAGATGCCCACCCCGGCGGCGTCCAGCTCCCGCCGGAACCGGCGGAGGGTGTCGTCGTCGATCCGCGGGTGGCGGAAGAACGGGAGCACGTCCTCGCGCGGAGACAGTTCGATCCACTCGTAGCCGAGTTCGGCGACGAGCTTCGGCAGTTCCAGCAACGGGGTGAACCGGAACATGTTCGGGTCGAGCGCGATCTTCACCAGTTCTCCTCAGGGCCGGTTCAGGTCGGTCAGGCGTAGAGCTCGGGACGTTCGGCGAGCACGATCTCGATGCGCTGCCCGGTCCGCTGGGCGGTCACGCCCGCTTCGCAGGCGGCCGCGGCGGCGTAGCCGTCCCATGCGGAGGCGCCGTCGATACCGCCGGCGCGGGCGGCGCGCACCCACCGCTGGAACTCGGCGTCGAAGGCCTGCCGGAACCGCGGCCGGAAGTCCGAGGTGACGCCGCCGCCCCAGCGGCCCGCGTGGTGCGTGCGCATCCCGGTGTCGCCGCCGACCAGCGCGGTGCCCTGCTCGCAGACCGCTTCGCAGCGGACCTGGTAGCCGAAGCCGCAGTTCACGAAGATCTCGACGTCGACGAGCACGCCACCGCCGGTCTCGATCGTGACGAGCTGGGGGACGCCGGCGTCGGTGCTGGGCGCCGTGCCCTGCTGGCGGACCGATACGGCGGTGAGGTCCCGGCCGAGCAACCACCGGGTGGTGTCGAACTCGTGCACCACCGAGTCGGTGATGAGCATGTCGGTGGTGAACCCCGGTGGTGCGGACGGATTGCGGTGCGCGCAGTGCAGCAGCAGCGTCCGGCCGAACTCCTCGGCGTCCAGCAGTTCCTTCAGACGCAGGTATTCCGGGTCGAACCGGCGCATGAAGCCCACCTGGACGAGCTTGCGGCCGCCCGCCGCTTCGGCGCGCACCACGCGCAGCGCGGACTCGGGGTCCGGGGTGAGCGGTTTCTCGCACAGCACCGGGATGCCGCGTTCCACCGCGGCGAGCAGCAGCGGTTCGTGCGCGGGGCCGGGAGAGGCGATCACCACCGCGTCCACGTCGGACGCGGTGATCACGGCCAGCGGGTCGGTTTCGGCGCGGGCCTCGGGCACACCGCGCACGGCGCGGTCCGCCCGCTCCGCGTCGGGGTCGCCGACGGCGACGAGGCGGGCGCCGCTGAGTCGTTCGTGGATGCGGGCGGCGTGGTCGGAACCCATCATGCCGGCTCCGATCACCCCGACCCGGAGGTCCTGATCGGTCATGGTCGTCCCTCCTGGGTGCGCCGATCGGGGCCGTCGCGCGGTGCGCGCCGGCCGGTGGCGGCGGGTGCTGGTCGCGGTGCGCCGCGGGGTCCGGCAGGACCGGCGGGCGGCGCACCGCGGGTGCGGGTGCGGTGGTGTGGTGGTGGTGCGGTGCCTCAGCGGGCGCCCGCACCGCAGCGGTTCAGGAACTCCCTGGTGCGCTTGGCGATGGGCAGCGGCACGTCCGGTGCGCACGGGTACAGGTCCTGCTCGACGATCGCGAACAGATCGGCGTCGAGCCCGCGGGTGGCTTCGATGATCGGTTCGAGGGCGGGCGTGCCCTGCGGTGGCTCGCACATCACGCCGCGGCGCACCGCCGGCCCGAACGGCAAGTCCTGCTCCTGCACCTCGGCCAGCACCCGCGGGTCGACCTGTTTCAGGTGCAGGTAGCCGATGCGGTCCGGGTACTTGCGGATCAGTTCCAGGTTGTCCCCGCCGCAGTAGGAGATGTGCCCGGTGTCCAGGCACAGCGTCACCAGTTCCGGGTCGGTCATCTCCAGGAACCGCTCCACGTGCTGCTGGGTGTCGACGTGGCTGTCGGCGTGCGGGTGGAACTGCAGGTGCACCCCGTACTCCTCGTGCAGCGCCTTGGCCAGCCGGTCGATGCCGGTGCCCAGTGCGCGCCAGGAACCGTCGCCGAGCGACCGGTCCTCGAGCTGCTCGCCGCTCGCCGGGTCGCGCCACATCTCCGGGATGACGACGACGTGCCGGGCGCCGAGCGCGCTGGTGAGGTCGGCGACCTGGCGGACGTGCGCCCAGGTCTGCTCCCACACGTCGCCGCGGTGGAACGCGGTGAAGCAGGTGCCCGCGGAGAGGGTCAGCTCGCGCCGCGCGAGTTCGTCGCGCAGGCGGTGCGGGTCGGTGGGCAGGTAGCCGTACGGGCCGAGTTCGATCCACCGGTACCCGGCGTCGGACACCTCGTCGAGGAACCGCTGCCACGGGGTCTGCTGATCGTCCTCGGGGAACCAGACTCCCCACGAGTCGGGTGCCGAGCCGACCCGCAGCCGGTCGCCGGCCTCGTTGCCGTTGCTCATCGGAATCTCCTTCTGCTGCTGCGTTGCGGCGGAGGGTCGGAGCTGCGCGCGGTGGATCGGCGCGCGGACGGCCGCGGCCAGGGCTCGGCCGGTGGCGCGGTCGTCGGGGAGCGGAGGTGCGGCGCCGGGCGGCGGGCCGCTCCGGAGATCGGGTGTGACGCCGGTCTCCGCGATTCGGTAGCCGTAGTTTTCCCCCGCGAGCGGACCCGTGTCAAGACTTCGTCCTGACATACTTACGTACGGATGATTCCGATGATCCGGTCGGGGGACGGCGGGCGCGGCAGGGCGCATCGAGGCCTCCGCGCGCGCGAAAACGCGCGCCCGCGCGCGAAGGGTCGTGGGGCGAGGCGGTGGATCGACCGGCGGGGCCGCCGGTGGAAGGTGCGAGCGGCTCCGCCGGTCAGGCGTCGCCGCGGAGGGAGAGGTCGAAGGAGTAGCGCGACGCGCGGTACACGTGCGAGCCGTACTCGACGATCCGGCCGGACTGGTCGTAGGTGGTGCGCTCCATCGTCAGCAGCGCGGCGCCCTCGGGTTCGTCGAGCAGCTCGGCGTCCTGCTCGGTCGCGGTGCGGGCTCCGATGGTCTGGCGCGCCGCGTGCAGCGGCACGCCGGCGCCGCGCAGCAGCTGGTAGAGCCCGCGCTCGATCAGCGATTCCGTCGAGGGGTGGATCAGCTCTGCGGGCAGGAAGTTGTTCATCCGGGCGATGGGCTCGCCGCCGGCGTAGCGGACGCGCTCCAGGTGCAGCACGCTGTCGGTCCGCTTCAGCCCGAGGGTGCCGGTGAGCTCGTCGGACACCAGCTCGACCTCGTTGATCAGCACCTGGGTGCTGGGCCTGCGGTCGATCTCGGTGAGGTCGTCGAACAAGCTGCTCAGCTCGACGGAGCGCTTCACCTTGTTGAACACGACCTGGGTGCCCGCGCCGCGCTTGCGCACGACGAGGCCCTTGTCCACCAGCGAGCCGATGGCCTGCCGGACGGTCGGCCGGGACAGCCCGAGGTGGCCGGCCAGTTCGATCTCGTTGTCCAGCCGGGTGCCGACCGGCAGGTCGCCACCCTCGATGGCGGCTTCGATCTGGGTCGCCACCTGGTGGTACAGCGGCACGGGGCTGGAGTGGTCCACGGTGATCCGGCTGGCCGGGTCCCAGGTGGAGTTCCCGTCCGCAGGTCGGGATCGGTGCTGCATGGAGGTCACGTTCCTTACGTTAGCAAGATCGGGTGTCATCCTTAAGTAAGTATGTCCGGACATACTATTGACAGGCGCCGTGGCGGCCGAGTAGACACGAAATCACAACGCGCGGTTCCGGCGCCCGGTGACGATCCGGTCGTCGCCGGTTCGGCCCACCGGACGAGGTGGCCGAGTCCGGGGAGCACGCGGGCGGGGGCGGCCCGTTCTCGTGCTCCCCGGTCCTGCCGCGGTCGGTCCCGAGCGGGTCCGCCCCACCACCGGCGTCCGCGGTTCCGCTTCCCGCCAGGCCTCGCCCGGATGGCGGCCCCACCAGGTATCCATCCCGAGCCCATTTCGCTCCACGCGCCCGTTTCGGAGGTCAGCATCCGATGAGCATCCCGTTCGACGTCATCACCATGGGCCGCATCGGGGTCGACGTGTACCCGCTGCAGACGGGGGTGCCGCTGCCGCAGGTCGAGACCTTCGGCAAGTACCTCGGCGGTTCCGCCACCAACGTCGCGGTCGCCGCCGCCCGGCTCGGCAGGCGCGCAGCGGTGATCAGCAGGACCGGGGCCGACCCGTTCGGCGAGTACGTGCACCAGGCGCTGCGCGAGTTCGACGTGGACGACCGGTGGGTCACCCCCGTCGAGCGGTATCCGACACCGGTGACCTTCTGCGAAGTGTTCCCACCGGACGATTTCCCGCTGTACTTCTACCGCTACCCGAAAGCGCCCGACCTGGAGATCCACCCGCACGAGCTCGACCTGGACGCCATCGCGTCCGCCCGGATCTTCTGGATGACCGGCACCGGCCTGGCCGAGGAACCGAGCCGCACGGCCACGCTGGCCGCGCTGGAACATCGCGCGCGACGCGGCCACACCGTCTTCGACCTGGACTGGCGGCCGATGTTCTGGCCCGACCACTCCGCGGCCACCTCCTGGTACCGGCAGGCGCTCCGCCACGTCACGGTCGCGGTCGGCAACCTCGACGAGTGCGAACGCGCCGTCGGCACCCGGGACCCGGACGCCGCCGCGGACGCTCTGCTGGCGGCGGGGGTGGAGCTGGCCGTGGTCAAGCAGGGTCCGGCGGGCGTGCTCGCCAGATCGGTCACCGCCGACCTGGTCGAGCCACCGGTACCGGTGGAGGTCGTCAACGGGCTGGGCGCGGGCGACGCCTTCGGCGGCGCGCTGTGCCACGGCCTGCTCGAGGACTGGGAAGCGGCGCGGACGATGCGGTTCGCCAACGCCTCCGGGGCGCTGGTCGCCTCCCGGCTGGCCTGCTCCGCCGCCATGCCCCACGCGCACGAGATCGAAAGCCTCCTGTCCGCCGACCGCCCCGGTGCCACCGGCTGAGCGGCTAGTGCGAAAGCGAGAACCGTGTCCACTGTGAGCATCACCGACCTCACCCGGGTGCGCGCCACCCGGCCCGAAGCGATCCGGGAGGCGGCAGCGTCCCGGCACCGCAGACCGCTGCTCGGCGCCGACGGCCGGATGCTGATCATCGCCGCCGACCACCCGGCGCGGGGCGCGCTGGGCGCCGGGGACGACGCGCTGGCGATGGCGAACC
The DNA here is from genome assembly GCF_040643635.1 of Saccharopolyspora sp. NPDC047091. NCBI lineage: Bacteria > Bacillati > Actinomycetota > Actinomycetes > Pseudonocardiales > Pseudonocardiaceae > Saccharopolyspora > Saccharopolyspora sp. NPDC047091. The sequence continues at coordinate 73,498 of NZ_JBEYUS010000014.1, read as the reverse complement.
GGACCGATCTGCTGGAACGGCTGTGCACCGCGCTGGACCGGCCCGGCGTGGACGGCGTGCTGGGCACCGCCGACGTGCTCGACGACCTGCTGCTGCTCGGCGCGCTGGAGGACAAGGTCGTCATCGGTTCGATGAACCGGGGCGGGCTGGCCGGTGCCTCCTTCGAGCTCGACGACCGGTTCACCGGGCACCGGGCGCAGGACGTCGAACGGCTCCGGTTCGACGGCGGGAAGTTGTTGCTGCGCCTCGACTACGGCGACCCCGGTTCGCTGGAGACGATGGCCGGCGCGGCGCAGGCGGTGAACGACCTCGCGGAGCGCGGCCTGATGGCCCTGGTCGAGCCCTTCCTGTCCCGCCGGGTCGGCGGGAAGGTGCGCAACGACCTGTCCGCGGAGGCGGTCACCCGGTCCATCGCGATCGCCGCCGGGCTCGGCGGCACCTCGGCCTACACCTGGCTGAAGGTTCCGGTGGTGGACGACATCCAACGGATCGGCCCGGTCATGGAGACCACCACGCTGCCCACCGTGCTGCTGGGCGGCGAGGTCGCGGCCGACCAGGACGCCACCTTCGCGCGGTGGCAGCGGGCGCTGCAGCTGCCGAACGTGCACGGGCTGGTGGTGGGCCGCAGCCTGCTCTACCCGCCGGACGGTGACGTGGCCGCCGCGGTGGACACCGCCGCGGGCCTGCTGCGCCCGGCCGGCCTGGTGACGACGGGGGAGTTCGACCGGTGAGGACGGAGGGAGAAGTGGTGCCGGACAAGCGATTCCACCTGCCCGCGGGAACGGCGGCGCAGGACGAGTACGCCGTGCGGGTCGACCCGGAGAGCGCGGGCTGGGGCTATTCCTCGTTGCGCGTGCTGGAACTCGCGGCGGGTGCGGAGCACGAGTTCGCCACCGACGACAGCGAGTGGATCGTGCTGCCGCTCACCGGCGGCTGCACCGTGCGCTCGGTGGACGGCGCGGGTGAGACCGCGGTGTTCGAACTCGACGGCCGCGACAGCGTGTTCCGCGGCGTCACCGATTTCGCCTACGTGCCGCGGGATTCCTCGGTGCGGGTGCGCAGCGCGGCGGGCGGCCGGTTCGCGCTGACCGGAGCCCGCTGCGAGCGGCGGCTGCCCGCCCGCTACGGCGCGGCCTCCGACGTGCCGGTGGAGCTGCGCGGCGCCGGGCAGGCGAGCAGGCAGGTGAACAACTTCGGTGCGGCGCACGTGTTCGAAGCGGACCGGCTGATCGCGGTGGAGGTGCTCACCCCGGCCGGGAACTGGTCGTCGTTCCCGCCGCACAAGCACGACACCGAGCGCGACGGCGAGTCGGAGCTGGAGGAGATCTACTACTTCGAGATCGTCTCCGGCGGTGGTACCGAGGGCGTCGGCTACCAGCGCGTGTACCCGTCCGGGCCGGATCGGCGGACCGACGTGCTGGCAGAGGTGCGCAGCGGGGACGTGGTGCTGATCCCGGACGGCTGGCACGGGCCGTCGATGGCCGTGCCGGGCTACGACATGTACTACCTCAACGTGATGGCGGGCCCGTCCCCGGACCGGGCGTGGCTGATCTGCGACGACCCCGCGCACGCGTGGGTGCGCGAGACCTGGCGGGACCAGCCGGTCGACCCGCGGCTGCCGCTGTACGCGGCCCCGGCGGCCGAAGCGGGAGGGGATCGAGGATGAGCTCCGGAACGAGGCGGTTGACCGTCGCGCAGGCGCTGGTGCGGTTCCTGGCGCAGCAGCACAGCGAACGCGACGGGCAGCGGACCCGGTTGATCGCGGGCTGCTGGGGGATCTTCGGCCACGGCAACGTGGCGGGGATCGGGCAGGCGTTGCTGGAGACGCCGGAACTTCCCTACGTGCAGGGGCGCAACGAGCAGGCGATGGTGCACGCGGCGGTGGGCTACGCGCGGCAGCGCGACCGGCTGTCCACCTACGCGTGCACCACCTCCATCGGCCCGGGAGCGACGAACCTGGTCACCGGGGCGGCGCTGGCGACGATCAACCACCTGCCGGTGCTGCTGCTGCCGGGCGACGTGTTCGCGACCCGGCCCGCCGACCCCGTGTTGCAGCAGCTGGAACTCCCGCACGCCCGGGACGTCTCGGTGAACGACGCGCTGCGCCCGGTGTCCCGGTACTTCGACCGGATCTGGCGCCCGGAGGCGCTGATCCCGTCGGCGCTGGAGGCGATGCGGGTGCTGGCCGATCCGGTGCAGACCGGCGCGGTGACGCTCGCGCTGCCGCAGGACGTGCAGGCCGAGGCGTACGACTGGCCGGAGGAGTTCTTCGCCGAGCGGACCTGGCGGGTGCCCCGCCCGCCGGCCGACCCGGAGTCCCTGGACGAGGCGGCGGAACGCATCCGCGCGGCCCGGCGTCCGCTGATCATCGCCGGTGGCGGGGTGCACCACAGCGGAGCTGAGCAACGGCTGCAGGAGTTCGTCTCCGACACCGGCATCCCGGTGTCGGAGACGCAGGCCGGGCGCGGTTCGCTGCGGTTCGACGATCCGCGCGCGCTCGGCTCCATCGGGCACACCGGGACCTCGGCATCTGACGACCTGGCGCGGCGGGCGGACCTGGTGATCGGGATCGGCACCCGCTACTCGGACTTCACCACCGCCTCGCGCACCTTGTTCGCGAACCCGGCGGTGCGGTTCGTCAACGTCAACATCGCGCCGGGCGATGCGCACAAGCAGGCGGCGACCCCGGTCGTCGGGGACGCGCGCGCCGTGCTGGCCGGTCTCGCGGAACGGCTGGCGGGCCACCGGGTGGACGAGGAGTACGTGCGCGAGTACCGGGACGCCGCGGCGACCTGGTCGGCGGTGGTGGACCGCGTCACGCGGGCCGCCGACGGGGGTGGGAGACCAGGGCAGGCCGAGGTGATCGGCGTGCTGGACGAGGTGCTGGCCGACGAGGACGTGGTGGTCAACGCCGCAGGTTCGCTGCCGGAGGACCTCAACAAGTTGTGGCGCGCCAAGCAACCCCACCAGTACCACGTGGAATACGGGTTCTCCTGCATGGGCTACGAGATCCCGGCGGCCATCGGAGCGCGCCTGGCCGATCCGGAGCGCGAGGTGTTCGCGCTCGTCGGCGACGGCACCTACCTGATGCTGCCCACCGAGCTGGTGACGGCCGTGCAGGAAGGCATCAAGATCAACCTGGTGCTGGTGCAGAACCACGGCTACGCCTCCATCGGCGGGCTGTCGGAGAAGGTCGGGGCCGAGCGCTTCGGCACGGCCTACCGGTTCCGGGACGAGGGCGGCCGCTTCACCGGAGATCCGCTGCCGGTGGACCTGGTGGCGAACGTGGGCAGCCTCGGCGTGGACGTGCTGCGCGCGGACACGGTGGACGAGCTGCGCGAGTCGCTGCGCGCCTCCCGGGAATCGGCGCGGCCCACGGCGGTGTACGTGGAGACCGACCTGGCGAAGGCGCAGCTGCCGCCGGAGGCCTGGTGGGACGTGCCGGTCGCCGAGGTCTCCGCGTTGGAGAGCACCCGGGCGGCCCGGCAGAACTACGAAGAACACGTGCGGGAGCAGCGGCACCACCTGTGAACGCGCAGGGTGCCCGAGCACGGATTCGCGGCGAATCGGGAAGGTTTCGGGAGATCGTGAACGGTATTCGGCATTGGATCGACGGGGCGGCCGCGGACGGGACCTCCGGCCGCTTCGGACAGGTGACGAACCCGGCGACCGGGCAGGTCACCGGACAGGTCCCGCTGGCGAGCGCGGACGAGGTGGACACCGCGATCGCCGCGGCGGCGAAGGCCCACGCGTCGTGGTCCACGTCCTCGCTGGCGAAGCGCACCCAGGTGCTGTTCAAGTTCCGGGAGCTGCTCGACGCGCACCGGGACGAGATCGCCGCGCTGATCACCGCGGAGCACGGCAAGGTGCACTCCGACGCGCTCGGCGAGGTCGCGCGCGGCCTGGAGATCGTGGAGCTGGCCTGCGGCATCCCGCAGCTGCTCAAGGGGCAGAGCTCCACGCAGGTCTCCACCAGGGTGGACGTGGAGTCGATCCGGCAGCCGGTCGGCGTCGTCGCCTGCATCACGCCGTTCAACTTCCCGGCGATGGTGCCGCTGTGGATGATCCCGATGGCGATCGCCTGCGGGAACGCCGTGGTGCTGAAGCCGAGCGAGAAGGACCCGTCGGCGACCCAGCGCCTCGTCGAGCTGTTCGCGGCAGCGGGGTTGCCGGACGGCGTGCTCAACCTGGTGCACGGCGACAAGGAGTCGGTGGACCGGCTGCTCACCCATCCGGATGTCGCGGCGGTCAGCTTCGTCGGGTCCACGCCGATCGCGCGGTACGTGCAGCGCACTGCGGTCGAGCACGGCAAGCGGGTGCAGGCGTTGGCGGGCGCGAAGAACCACATGCTGGTGCTGCCGGACGCGGACCTGGACCAGGCCGCCGACGCCGCGGTCTCGGCCGCGTACGGCTCGGCCGGGGAGCGCTGCATGGCGGTGTCCGTGGTGGTGGCGGTCGATCCGATCGGCGACGAGCTCGTCGGCAAGATCGCCGAACGGGCCCGGGCGCTCGCCATCGGGCCCGGTGACCGGGAGTCCTCGGAGATGGGGCCGCTGGTCACCGCCGAGCACCGGGCGAAGGTGGCCTCCTACGTCCCGCTGGCCCGGGAGCAGGGTGCGGAGGTCGTGGTGGACGGCACCGAGCTGGTGGTGCCGGGCTACGAGGACGGCTTCTTCATCGGGGTGAGCCTGCTGGACAAGGTGCGCCCGGAGATGGACGCCTACGCCGACGAGATCTTCGGGCCGGTGCTGTGCGTGGTGCGGGCGGACGGCTACCGCGACGCGGTCGACTTGATCAATTCCTCGCGGTGGGGCAACGGCACCGCGATCTTCACCCGCGACGGGGGAGCGGCGCGCCGGTTCCAGCTGGAGGTCGAGGCGGGCATGGTCGGTGTCAACGTCCCGATCCCGGTGCCGGTCGGCTACCACTCGTTCGGCGGGTGGAAGGAGTCGCTGTTCGGCGACCACCACATCTACGGCACGGACGGGGTGCACTTCTACACCCGCGGCAAGGTGATCACGACCCGCTGGCCGGATCCGAGCGACGGCGGGGTGGATCTGGGCTTCCCGCAGAACACTTGATTTCGGTGGAACACCCGGTTTCCGTCCGGTGAAGTGCGGCGCGCCCTGGGCTTATGTCACCCGTAGCGGTTACCGTGGACATCAGCACGGTGCGCCGGCGATGAGCTGGCCGTGCCGGTTCCAGGGCGCCACCTGACCGAGCACGGCTGTTCCGGATGGCCACAAGGGAGGGGCGGTTCCGCCGCCTCGGCCATCCGCGTGGAAAGGCCCGCTGACTCCAGAGTCAGCGGGTTTTTCGCGTTCCGGGCCAGGTCACGGCGGTGCTCGGCCCTGGTCCTCGATCCCGGGTTCACTGCTTGGGCATCACGATCCACAGCGCCAGGTAGATCAAGAACTGCGGGCCGGGCAGGATGCAGGAGAGCACGAACAGCAGCCGGACCAGGCCGACGTTCCAGCCGAAGCGCTGTGCGATGCCCGCGCACACCCCGGCGATCAGAGCCCCGCTGCGGGGGCGTTGCAGAACCGTCGTCATGCCGGTGGGGTTCCCCGCCGGACCCGGCGCCACGCCTCGGGCTCGGGTGCGCGGCGGCGGGGCCCGTGCTGGGCTGGGTGGATGGCCGGAGAGCAGGTGCCGGACGAGCTGCTGCAGCAGCTCTACCAGGGAGATCCGGCGAGGTTCGTGGCCGACCGCAACGAGCGGGTCCGCGCCGCCCGGGACGCCGGTGACGAGGACCTGGCCAGGGCGATCGGGGAGCTGCGCAAGCCGACGACGGCGGCGTGGGCGGTGAACCGGGTGGCCGTCGAACATCCGCGGCGGGTGGCCGAACTCGTCGAGGTCGGCGAGGAGTTGCGTTCAGCGCAACGCGAGCTGCGCGGGGACGAGATCCGGCGGCTGGACCGGCGGCGCGCGGAAGTCGTCACGGATCTGACGGCTCGGACGGCGCAGGTGGTGGAACGCGGCGGGAAACCGCTGGGTGAGCAGGCGCGCAGGCAGGTGGAGAGCACTTTCACCGCGGCGGTCGCGGAACCGGACTCCGCGCGCCAAGTGCGGGCCGGGGTGCTCAGCGGCGCGCTGGAGTACAGCGGGTTCGGCCTGGACGAGCTGTCGGTGGCGGCGATGCGCAGCGCCACGGCTCGCCGTGAGCAGGGGACCGGGCCGCGGGGACACGGCCCGCGCGAGGGTGCGCAGCGGGGCGCCGAACACTCCCGGGATGACGCGCCGCCGCTGAGGGGCGGACGGGAGACCGGAAGCCGAGAGCGAAGCCCGGAGCGGCGGACGCGCGCTTCGGCGGAGGAAGCATCGCCGGCGGCGGCCGGTCGGTCCGGCTCGCGCATCGCGGAACGTCCCACGGCGCGCACTGCCCGGGACCAGCCAGGTACCGCGCACGGCAGGCGGGACACCGCACGGGTTCAGAGGAAGGCGGCGCCGGACCGGTCGGAGGGCGCGCGGGAGCGGGTCGCCACCACGCGAGATCAGGCGGAGACCGTGCAGGACCGGCCAAAAGCGGCGCAGGCGCACGGCCGGACGACAGTGGGGAGGGGCCGGCCGGAGACCGCGCACGGTCGAACGAAAGCCGAGTGGGACAGGACGAAGACTGCGCAGGGTCCGCCGGAGGCGGCGCAGGCCCGACGGGAGTCTGCGCAGGGCCGATCTGCCACCGCGCGCGGCCAGGAGATTGCGGCGGAGAACGGGTCGGAGGCTGGGCGGGAGCGGGCCGCCGCTGCGCCGCGCCGGAGAAAGGTGGCCCAGGATCAGGCGACGGCCACGCAGGATCCGGCGACGGCCAAGCAGGATCCGGCGGCCACCTCGCAGGACCGGGTGCGGACGGCGCACGACCCGACGAGCGCTGCTCAGAAGCGGACCAGAACAGCCCAGGGTCGGCCGAAAGCGGCGCAGGACCGGTCGGCCGGTGGGCGGGAGCGGTCGGGAACGGCGCAGGGCCAGGCTAAGGCCGCGCACGACGGCCCGGCCGGTGCGCGGGTCCGGGCGAAGGCAGCACGAGACCGAACGAAATCCGCACCAGCCCCGACCGGCGAGGAGGACGCGCCGCCCGCCCGCTCGCGGCCGAAGTCCGAGACCGCGAAGTCCGGGACTGCGAAGTCCGGGACTGCGAAGGCCGGGACGACCGACGACAAGAACGCGGCGGAAGCGAAGGACGGAACGCGGCGAACGCGAGATGACCGGCGCGGCACCGAGTCCGACCAACACAGCACCGGAATGGGCCCGCGCGGCACCGAGTCCGACGTGCGCAGCACCGGAACAGATCGACGCCGCATCGAGTCTGACCGGCGCCGCACCGAGTCCGACCGGCGTGGCACGGAATCCGACCAGCGCGGCACCCAGTCCGACCGGCACCGCGCCGAGGAGGCGCTGCGGTCGGTGGAGCAGGAGCGGGACCGGCTCGAACATCGTCGTGACGAGCTCCGCGCGGAGCTGTCGGAGCTGACCGATCGGCTGCGGGACGCCAAGCGGCAGGTGACTCGGGCCCGGCGGCGGCGGGACGCGACACGCCGACGCGGCACCGCGCACCGAGATCGCTGAACGGGGGCAGCGGATTCACCGGAAAAGGTGGGCGAGCCCGCACTGGTCGACACGTATCGTGATCGCTTCCGGGCGAGCGAACACGGTCCTGTCCGGGCGGCGCTCAGACCGCCCTGCTGCCACCCTGCTCCGGTGCGTTCCCGTTGGCTCCAGGTCGCGGCGGTGCTGCTGGTGGCGGCGGCGATCGCCGCGCTGGTGTGGGCGAACCGCCACGAGCTGCCCGCGGCGGGCCGGGCGTTGCGGGACGCCGATCCGCGCTGGTTGGCGGTCGGCGCGGGAGTGCTGCTGGTGTGGATCGCGAACTGGGTGCTGCTGCACGTGGCGGCGCGCCGCGTCACCGGGGCGGGCGGCTACCACGAATTCGCGGAGCTGCTCCCGGTGACGGTGGCGTCGATCGCGCTGAACCTGGCGGTGAAGTCGGGGAACCTGGCGGGCTTGGCGGCGTTCTCGCTGCACGCGCGCGGTCGGGGGACGCGCGATCAGGGGCGGGTCACCGGCGCGTACTTGGCGGCGGCGCAGACCGCCGAGGTGGGTTTCGTGGTGACGCTGGCGGCGGGGTTGGCGGTGGTGTGCTGGGACGGCCGGATGGAGCGCGCGGAGATCGTCGCCACCGTGCTGTTCTCCATCGGGCTGCTGGCGAGGGTGGTGGCGCTGGTGGCGGCGGTGCGCAGCCGGGAGGTGCTGCGCCGGGTGTGGTCGTGGCCGGGGCGGGTGCTGGACCGGGTGCTGCGCCGCGAGCCGCGGGAGCGGGACGCGGAGGCCGCGGACGAGTTCTACGACGCGGTGGCGGCGATCCGGGCCCGGCCGTGGACGGCGTTGCCCGCGGTGTGCTTCGCGGTGCTGATCGACCTGCTGGGGGCGGCGGTCCTGTGGGCGTCGATGGTGGCGGTGGGCGCGGGGGACCGGCCGCTGGTGGCGCTGGTGGCGTACGCGGTGTCGACGTTGTTCGGCATCGTCGGGGTGCTGCCGGGCGGGGTGGGTTTCGTGGAGGTGGGTGCGGCCGCGGCGCTGGCCTCGTACGGGGTGCCGATCGGGGTGTCGGCGGCGGCGGTGCTCGTGTTCCGGGTGTTCGTGTTCTGGTTGCCGTTGGCGTTGGGCGGGTTGCTGGCGTGGCGGCTGCGGTCGTCACCCGGTTAGCCGAACCGGTCGCGGAACGCGGCTCGCCCGGCACCACTGGCTGATCTTGAACGGCCGCTTGCACTTATCATATCCGCGCGGTCGTGGCTGGCCGATCGCTTACGGTGGACGGAGTTTCGTGCGCGGGGTCGACTACTACGAGCTGCTGGGCGTGGAGCGCTCCGCGTCGAGCGCCGAGATCAAATCCGCGTACCGGACGTTGGCGCGGACGATGCACCCGGACGTCGGCGGCACCGCGGGCACCTTCCGGTTGCTGCAGCAGGCGTACGAGACGTTGAACGATCCGGTGCGCCGCGCGGACTACGACGGTGGGGGTGACGGCGCGGAGCAGCCGGAGCCGGTGGTCGCGGAGCCCCGGTCCCGCACGCCGTCCCGGCGGTGGGTGTACCGGCCGGGACAGCGCCGCGACTTCGGCGACGATCCGGATTTCGCACCGCCCGCCCCGGACCTGGGCGCCGCGGACATCCCGTGGTGGGACGAGGTCGATCCGGCGGAACGGGTGGTGTACCTGCCGGTGACGGCGCCGGACCGGACGGCGGCGTTGGCGATGGCCGGTGGCTGGGTGCTGCTGGCGGCGGCGGGCCTGCTGGTGGGGTTGAGCGGGGTGCTGCTGGGGATGTGGCTGGCGCTGCTGGTGTCGGCCGGGGTGGTGGTGCTGGTGCTGCTGCGGCGCCTGCTGGAGGCGCACCGCACGGACCGCTTGTTCGAGGCGGAGAACCGGGGCCGGGTGTTCGGCGGGACCGCGGCGGAGGAAGTGGCCGCGGACGCGGTGGTGAAGCAGCGGTCCGCGGAGTTGCTGGCGGACCACCTGACGCGGCTGCCGGGGGTGCGGATCTTCCACGGCGTGGCCTGGCCGGGTTCGGTGTTCGCGGACGTGGATCACGCGGTGCTGTGCGGCAGGCGGCTGGTGCTGGTCGAGTCGAAGCGGTGGTTGCCCGGCCACTACGAGGTGGACGAGGACGGCGAGGTGTGGCGCAACGGCCACGTGTTCCGCGGTGGCACCACGCGGCTCGGCGAGGGTGTCGCGGCGTTCGAGGCGCTGCTGCCGGAGGTCGAAGTGCGCGGCGTGCTGCTGCTCTACCCGAACCGGGCCGGTGAGGTGAGCATCGGCGAGTCGGACGCGGCGGCGCCGGTGGAACCGCTGACGCCGGAGGGCTTCGTCCGCGAGATCGGCGAGTGGCTGGCGGCGGAGCCGGCCGCGGTGGACCGGGACGCGTTCTCGATGGTCCTCGCCCAGGTGGTGACGCGCTGAACCCCACCGGCCTGGATTCACCCTGATCAGGCGAAGTTCACCGCGGTGTGGGGTGCGGTTCGTTGCCGGGCGGCTCGGGTACCTGGAATGTGGAGCGCACGGTCCCAGCTCCCGCCAGATTCGAGGTTCTCGCGCGATGGTCACCACCGAATCCACCGCAGGCAAGGAACGGGCGCCGCTGCTGGCCGGGCGTCGGGGGTGGGCGCCGCAGCTGTCGGTCTACGTGTTCATCCTGCTGCCGTTCCTGGCGTTGCTGGCCGCGGTGCCGCTGGCGTGGGGGTGGGGCCTGAGCTGGTGGGACGTGGGGTTGGCCGCGGGTTTCTACGTGTTCACGATCCTCGGGGTGACGGTGGGTTTCCACCGGTACTTCACGCACGGCGCGTTCCGCGCGAAGCGCTGGTTGCGGGTGTCGCTGGCGGTGGCGGGCAGCATGTCGGTGCAGGGTCCGGTGATGCACTGGGTGGCGGATCACCGCAGGCACCACGCGTTCTCGGACCGGGAGGGCGATCCGCATTCGCCGTGGGCGTTCGGCACGTCACCGCTGGCGTTGGCGCGCGGGTTCTGGCACGCGCACATGGGGTGGCTCTTCGAGCGGGACCTGACGAACCGCGAGCGGTTCGCGCCGGACCTGATGGCGGATCGGGACATCGTGCTGGTGCACCGGCTGTTCGGGCCGTTGACGGTGTTGACGTTGCTGCTGCCCGCGGTGCTGGGTGGCGCGGTGACGGGCACGTGGTGGGGCGCGTGGACGGCGTTCTTCTGGGCGGGCCTGGTGCGGGTGGCGTTCCTGCACCACGTGACGTGGTCGGTGAACTCGATCTGCCACTTGATCGGGGAGCGGCCGTTCAAGAGCCGGGACAAGGCGGCGAACTTCTGGCCGCTGGCGCTGCTGAGCATGGGTGAGTCGTGGCACAACCTGCACCACGCCGATCCGACGTGCGCGCGGCACGGCGTGCGGCGCGGGCAGATCGACGTGTCGGCCCGGGTGATCTGGTTGTTCGAGCGCTTCGGCTGGGCGTCGCACGTGAAGTGGCCGACGCCGCGGCGGCTGGACCGCCTGAGCCGGGGCGCGGCGGACTGACGCGCCGCCGGGAGGGATTCCCGGTTCCGCGAGTTGGGATTCGCGTCCCGTCTGGTTGACACCCCGTTCGAGCCGGTGTTGCGATGGTTCCGTGCTCCCGGACCTGCCCGCCCTCCCGGCGTCGTTGACCGAGCGCCGCCACGTGGATCTGCTGCGCGTCGCGGCGCAGGGGTGTCGTTCCCGCCGCCGGACCGGCGCCTCCGCAGCTCACTGATCATTCCACTGTGGACTGCCCCGGTTCGTTTCCCCGCCTCGGATCACCGGCCACCCCCGTGAGGAGAACGCGCGTGTCCACCGTCCTGGTCATTTCCGGTAGCCCTTCGAAGACCTCCAAGACCGAACGCGTCGCCGAGCACCTGGCGCGCAGGCTCACCGCGTCCGGCCGCCGCGCCGAGCACCTGCGGCTGCGCACCCTGCCCGCCGAAGCGCTGCTGGGTGCGGACACGAGCGACGCCGAGATCGCCGACGCGGTGGCGAAGGTCGGGCGCGCCGACGGCATCGTGCTCGCCACGCCCACCTACAAGGCCGCCTACTCGGGGCTGTTGAAGGTGTTCCTGGACCTGCTGCCGCAGTTCGGGTTCACCGGCAAGGCGGTGCTGCCGCTGGCCACCGGCGGCAGCTTGGCGCACGTGCTGGCGCTGGACTACGGGCTGCGCCCGGTGGTGAGTTCGCTGGGTGCGCGGCACGTGGTGCAGAGCTTCTTCCTCATCGACAAGCACCTGACCGTCACCGGCGAGGACCTGGCGATCCACGAGGACAGCTCGGCTCCGCTGGCCGACGTGCTGGAACAGTTCGAGAAGGCCCTGGACGGGATTCCGCACGGCACGGTCCTCGGCCGGACCGCGTAGTCCCGCGCGGCGGGGCCGGGCGCGGGGACGAGGACGCGGGGACGAGGGCGCGGCCCCGCGGTGAGCGGGGATTAGGATCGCAGTCCTTATGAGCGCCACACTCGTCGCGAAGGGGCTCGCCGCAGGTCACGGCGAGCGCGTCCTGTTCTCCGGCCTGGATCTGGTCGTCGCTCCCGGCGACGTGGTGGGCCTGGTCGGGGTGAACGGCGCGGGCAAGTCGACGCTGCTGCGGATGCTCGCCGGCCTGGTGCCGGCGACGGACGGTTCGGTGCGGTTGAGCCCGCCGACCGCGACGATCGGCTACCTGCCGCAGGAACCGGACCGGATTCCGGGCGAGTCGGTGCAGGCGTTCCTCGCCCGGCGCACGGGTGTGGCGGCGGCGCAGCGGGAACTGGACGCGGCGACGGAAGCGCTCACCGAGGGCGCGGCGGGTTCGGACGACGCGTACAGCACGGCGCTGGACCGTTGGCTGGCGCTCGGTGGTGCTGACCTGGCCGAACGCGCCGAGGACGTCGTCGCGGAGATCGGGCTGGACACGGCGTTGGAACAGCCGATGACGAGCCTGTCCGGCGGGCAGGCGGCGCGCGCCGGCATGGCTTCGCTGCTGCTGAGCCGCTACGACGTGTTCCTGCTCGACGAGCCGACGAACGACCTGGACCTGGGCGGTCTGGAGCGGCTGGAGCGCTTCGTCGCCGAGCTGCGCGCGGGAACGGTGCTGGTCAGCCACGACCGCGAGTTCCTGGCGCGCACCGTGACCAGGGTGGTCGAGCTGGACCTGGCGCAGCAGCAGGTGCGGTCGTTCGGCGGCGGCTACGCGGCCTACCTGGAGGAGCGGGAGGTCGCGCGCAGGCACGCCCGCGAGCAGTACGACGAGTACGCCGACACCCGCGCGGCGCTGGAATCCCGGGCCCGCTCGCAGCGCTCGTGGATGGAGAAGGGCGTGAAGAACGCCCGCCGCAAGGCGTCCGACAACGACAAGGTGGGCCGCAAGTTCCGCAGCGAGGCCACCGAGAAGCAGGCGGCGAAGGCGCGGCAGACCGAGCGCATGATCGAACGCCTCGACGTGGTGGAGGAGCCGCGCAAGGAGTGGGAGCTGCGGATGAGCATCGCCGCCGCGCCCCGCTCCGGTTCGGTGGTGGCGACCCTGCACGGCGCGGTGCTGCGCCGCGGCCCGTGGGCGCTGGGGCCGGTGGACCTGCAGGTCGACTGGGCGGACCGGGTGGCGATCACCGGCGCGAACGGCGCCGGGAAGTCGACGTTGCTGGCCGCGCTGCTGGGCAGGCTCGCCCCGGACGAGGGCCGCGCCGCGCTGGGCTCCGGCGTGGTGGTCGGCGAGGTCGATCAGGCGCGCGGGTTGTTCTTCGGCGCGGAGGCGCTGCTGGACGCGTTCGCCGCGCAGGTGCCGGACTGGCCGACCGCCGAGGTCCGCACGCTGCTGGCGAAGTTCGGGCTGCTCGCGGTGCACGTGCTGCGCCCCGCGCACACCTTGTCGCCGGGGGAGCGGACGCGGGCGGCGCTGGCGCTGCTGCAGGCGCGCGGGGTGAACCTGCTGGTGCTGGACGAGCCGACGAACCACCTGGACCTGCCTGCGATCGAGCAGCTGGAGTCGGCGCTGGCGTCGTACTCCGGCACCCTGCTGCTGGTGACGCACGACCGCCGGATGCTGGACGCGGTGCACGTGACGCGGCGGTTGCAGGTCGACGATGGTCGAGTCGTGGAGCTCTGAGGTGGCGGAACCGCACTGCCTGCCTTCGCCCCCGGTTTGCGGGGCGCTCGGGTAGCGGAACCTCAGCGGTTCCCTCGCTGCCCGCTTGCCCGGTGTGGCTGCGATTTCTCATGTACCGGTCCGTACACAGCGAAATCGCTGTCCTCGCGAGGGAACCGCTGAGAACCCGCGGGTGGTCCGGTTGCTTCGGTGGTCGTCGGCTCAGCGGCTTCACCGCTGACAGGGAACCGACAAGGTCTGCTGCGCGAGATCAAAGACGCCTTCGGTGGCCTAGCACTCAGTTCGCGGTGAGGCGGGCGCGGTTGGCCTTGAGGACCTCTTCGGACAGTTCGGGGTCGGCCGCGGCGACGGCGCGGGAGACCACCAGTGCGCCGACCAGCTGGCAGAACAGGGCGACCGCCTGCTCGCGGGATTCCGCCGGGTCCGGTTCGGTGCCCTCCTGGTGCGCGGCTTCGCGGACCATGTCGGTGATGGTGTCGAAGTAGCCCGCGAGCCCGCGCTGGTACTGGGCTTGGGCCGCGCAGCCGTGGCGTCCGGCGTCGGCGGCGAGGGCTGCCGAGGCGCAGCCGGTTTCCGGGTGGTCGCGGTGGTCGGCGGTCAGGTACTGCTCGACCACCGCGTCCAGGGCGGCGCGGGCGGCACCGGGATGGGACTCGCGGACGGCGTCGAGCGCGGCCAGCGAGTCGGTGAAGCCGCGGTTGAAGACTTCGAGAGCGAGGTCCTCTTTCGAGGAGAAGTGGTTGTAGAACGCCCCGTGCGTCATCCCGGCGGCCTTCATCAGTTCGTCGATGCCGATCCCGTCGATGCCGCGCAGTCGGAAGCCTTCGCCCGCCGCGCCGACGATCCGTTCGCGGTTGAGCTTCTTCTGCTCCTGCGTGATGCGTGGCACCTGGGCCTCCTCGGCGCGCGGGGCCCGTGTCGCGCGGCCCCGGTCGGCATGTCGCCTGGTCGATGATACCCGTCATCAAAACGAGCGCGGCGCGCCTTGACAAGTATTGATGTGGGTCATCATCATTAATTTTGATGGCGGTCGTCATCAAAAATTGGCGGGGCCGAGCGCCCCACGCGCTCCGGGAGGACTCGTGCACTTCGGAACCATCGGCGCCGGCGCCATCGGGCAGGCCATCGCCGGTCACCTCGTCGCGGCTGGCCATCGCGTCGTCCTCAGCAACGGCCGCGGCCCGGACTCGCTGAGCGAGGTCGTGCAGCGGCTGGGCCCGTCGGCCACCGCGGGCACCGTCGCGGAAGCGGCCGCGGCCGACGTGGTGTTCCTCGCCGTGCGGTGGTCGGACATCCCCGCCGCGCTGGCGAACCTGCCCGCGTGGAACGGCCGGATCCTGGTCGACACGACCAACCAGCTGACCGGGGTGACGCCCGCGGACCTCGTCGACCTCGGCTCGGACACCGGCAGCGAGTTCGTCGCCCGGCACGCGCCGGGCGCGCGGGTGGTCAAGGCGTTCAACACGCTGTTCGCCGAGCACATCGCCCCCGATCCCCGGCACGCGGAAGGCCGCCGCCTGCTCTTCTACGCCGGGGACGACGCGGCCGCGAAAGCCGACTTCCACGCGATCGCGGACGAGATCGGGTTCGCGCCGGTGGACGTCGGGGCGCTGCGCGAAGGCGGCCGGCTGATGCAGGTCGGCGGCGGCCCGCTGTCCGCGCTGCACGCCCTCAAGCAGGACTGAGCGCAGGGAAGGACGGCAGATGAAAGCACTCGCCTACCAGCAGGCCCACCCGCTGGACGCGTTCGCGATGGAGCTGGTCGACGTCGCCGAACCGCGGCTGCGCGACGCGGACCTGCTCGTGGAGGTCCGGGCCGTCGGGATCAACCCGGGCGAGGCCGGCGTCCGGCGGACCCGCAGCGCCGAACCCGGTGGACGGCTCGTCCTGGGCTGGGAGTTCGCCGGGGTCGTTCGAGCCGTGGGACCGGCCGCCGCGGGCTTCGCGGTCGGCGACCGCGTCATGGGCACCGGGGACATGGCGCGGGACGGCACCTGGGCGGAACGGGTCGCGGTGGACCACCGGGTGGTGGCGCCGATCCCGGACGAGCTGGCCTTCGCCGACGCCGCGTCGCTGCCCATCGGCGGCCTCACGGCGTGGGAAGCGCTGTTCCGCGAGCACGACGGCTTGGCCGCGGGGATCGACCGCGTGCTGATCGTCGGCGGTGCGGGCGGGGTGGGCACCCTGGCGACCCGGCTGCTGAAGACCAGGACGCCCGCGCTGGTCGCGACCACGGCCTCGCGCCCGGCATCGCGCGAGTGGTGCACGGCGATGGGGGCGGACCTCGTCGTCGACCACACCGGGGACGTGCCCGCCCAGCTCCGCGCCGCCGGGATCGACCGGGTCGACCTGGTGCTGTCCACCGCGGGCACCGCGGGCAACCTCGGCTGGATCGCGGAGGTGCTGCGGCCGTTCGGCCACCTCGCCGCCGTCGATCTGACCGGCCCGCTCGACCCGATGCCGCTCGCGGCCAAGTCCCTGTCGCTGCACACCGAGATGGTGTTCAGCCGGATCACGGCCGGAGTCGACGTCGACCGCCAGGGCCGGATCCTCGCCGAGCTGGCGCGGGACGTCGTCGCGGGCCAGTTGCGCCCCATCGCCACGACGGTGCTGGACGGCCTCGGCGCGGACGTGATGCGGCGGGCCCACGAACTGGTCGAGAGCGCGCGGACGGTCGGGAAGACCGTGATCCGGTTCTGAGCTCGGTCCGCGCCGAACGATCACCGCCGAACGATCACCGCCGAACGATCACCGCCGAACGATCACCGCCGAACGATCACCGCCGAACGATCACCACCGAAACGATCACCACCGAACGGGAGACGAGAACGATGGGAAAGTTGATGGTGACCGGCGCGACCGGTCATCTCGGTCGGGCCGTCCTGCACCAGCTGCTGCGCAGGCAGCCCGCGGACCGGCTGCTCGGGCTCGCCCGCGACCCGTCCCGCGCCGCGGACCTGGCCGAGCGGGGCGTCGAGGTGCGCCGCGGCGACTACTTCGACCACGGATCGCTCGTGCGGGCCTTCGCCGGGGTGGAACGGTTGCTGCTGGTCTCGGCCGTCGCCCTCACCGACCGGAACGCGCAGCACTTCAACGCGATCGCCGCGGCGAAGCAGGCCGGGGTCGAGCACGTGGTCTTCACGGCCGTCCAGCGCGACGAGGACTCGGACGTCCGGCAGGCCGGTGTCACGGACTCGGACGTCTTCGCCGAACAGGCGTTGCAGGCCTCGGGGTTGACCTGGACGGTCCTGCGGCAGCCGATCTTCCTCGACGTGCTGGGCACGAACCTGGGCGCCGACCCCTACCGGAACGGGGTGCGGGTGCCCGACGGCGCGGGCGCGGTGGCGCCGGCGCTGCGGCGCGACCTGGCGGCGGCGAGCACGGCGGTGCTCACCGAGGACGGCCACGAGAACACGACCTACACGCTCAGCGGCAGCGAATCCGGTTCGTTCCGCGAGATCGCCGCCGCGCTGAGCGAGATCCACCGCGCGCCCGTTCCGCACGTGCCCGTGGCGCCGGAGGCCTACGTGGACGGCATGGTCGCCGAGCTCGGCGTGCCCCGCGCCCTCGCCGAGTTCATGGCGGAGTGGACGGCGGCGATCAACCGCGGCGAGTTCGGGGCGAACACCGGAGATCTGGAACGCCTCATCGGCTACCGGCCGACCGGCTACCGCGAGTTCTTCGCCCGGCACTACCCGCTCGTCGTCCCGGACGCGGCGCAGCAGGCGGTCGCGGACTAGTGCCCGCCGCGGGCGGAAGCCGTCGCCGTGCTCGGCGGCTTCCGCTCCCGGTGACCGGCCGGTGGCATGAGGGAGGACTCATTGACAGCGCACAGGGCCTTTGCTCGGATGGAAAAGTGATTCCGCCGCTGCTGACCCGACGCCGACACGTGGATTTCGTGCGCGTCGCGGCGCAGCGCTGTCGCGGCTGACGCCACTGCCCCGCGCGCGGGGTTCCGCTCCGTCGCGGGCGGTTCCTGCCGCAGCGCGTCCTGGACGTCCTCCTTCGCACCCATCTCGGAGAAGCCCGATGCCGCTCACGTTCCACTGGTTCCTGCCCACCTACGGCGACAGCCGCTACCTCGTCGGCGGTGGTCACGGGGTGAAGACCTCCACGGCGGGCGGGGCCCGCCCGGCGACGCTGGCGTACCTGGGGCAGATCGCGCGCAGCGCCGAGCAGCTGGGCTTCGAGGGCGCGTTGACGCCGACCGGCGCGTGGTGCGAGGACGCCTGGCTGTCCACGGCGATGCTCGCCGAGGTCACCGAGCGGTTGAAGTTCCTCGTCGCGTTCCGCCCCGGCCTGCTGTCGCCGACGCTGGGCGCGCAGATGGCCGCGACCTACCAGCGGCACTCCGGCGGCAGGCTGCTGTTGAACGTGGTCACCGGTGGGGAGAGCCACGAGCAGCGCGCCTACGGCGACTTCCTGGACAAGGAGGGCCGCTACGCGCGCGGCGACGAGTTCCTGCACGTGGTGCGCGCGTTGTGGCGCGGCGAGCGGGTGGACTTCAGCGGTGAGCACGTGCGGGTGGAGGGCGCGGAGCTGACCCGCACGCCGGATCCGGTGCCGGACATCTACTTCGGCGGTTCCTCGCCCGCGGCGGGCGCGGTGGCCGCGAAGCACTCGGACGTGTACCTGACGTGGGGCGAGCCGCCCGCGAAGGTCGCGGAGAAGATCGCCTGGATCACGTCGCTCGCCGCCGAGCAGGGCCGCACGCCGCGCTTCGGCATCCGGCTGCACGTGATCAGCCGGGACACCTCGGAGCAGGCGTGGGCGGAGGCGCGGCGGCTGCTGGACGCGCTGGACCCGGCGACGATCGAGCAGGTGCAGCAGGGCCTGTCCCGCAGCGAATCGGAAGGCCAGCGGCGGATGCTGGAACTGCACGGCGGCAAGTCCGACGACCTGGAGATCTACCCGAACCTGTGGGCCGGGGTGGGGCTGGTGCGCGGCGGCGCGGGCACCGCCCTGGTCGGCAGCCACGAAGAGGTCGCGGCGCGGATCGAGGAGTACGCGGCGCTGGGCCTGGACGAGTTCGTGCTCTCCGGGCACCCGCACCTGGAGGAGGCGTACTGGTTCGGCGAAGGCGTGTTGCCGATCCTGGAGCGCAAGGGCCTGTGGCGGCATCCGGGCGCGCCGGAACCCGTTGCGGCGCAGGCGATCCCGTTCGCGGAGTGACCTCCTGCGCCGGGTGGCTCGATCCGCCGAGTGATCCGGTTCGCCGGGTGACCTGGTTCGCCGAGTGACCCGGTTCGATGGGTGACTCGGTTCGCCGAGTGATCCCCTTGTCAGGTGATCCGGTTCGCCGAGCGGTCCCCTTGTCAGGTGATCCGGTTCGTCGGGTGACCTGGTTCGCCGAGCGACTCGGTACGCAGGACGGGCCGATGTCGCCGGGTGCGCCGATTCCACCGGGTGGGCCGATGTCGCCAGGTGATCCGATACGCCGGATGGGCCGATTTCGCCGGTCGATCCGGACCTGCACGGCAGATCCGGCGCTGCTGCGGATTGGTACCGGACGTTCCTCCGTACGGTTCGAACGTCGGGCGCGCGGAGGTGTTCCCCGCGGACTCGCCCGCTCGTTCTGGGGAGGACGCCATGGGGTTGCTGCACGCCTACTACATGTCGAAGCTCGTGTCGGAAGCGAGGCGGGATTACGAGGCGGGCGAGCTCGTGTACGTCGCCGGTTTCGACGTGAACCTCCGGCGGACGTCGATGCGGCAGGTGCGTCGCGAGATCGAGCGGATCAAGAAGGCGCTCGAACCGATCGGCTGGCAGCTGGCCGACGTCGAGCAGTTCTTCGCATCCGTCGAGCTCTCCTTCGTCCGGAAGTAGCCCGGAACCCGGCGACCGCACCGCTGATCGGCTGAACGGCCCGCCCGCTCCTGCCGGGTGAGCGGGCCGTCGACGCTTTGTCGGAGAAAGCGGCGAAGGACGACGTCGTCCTTCAAGTGCTGGCGTTCGACGCCGGTGCGCACATCAGTCCGCAGGGGTCTTTCGCCGTCTTGCGATTCCCCGCGAACACGGGCGACATCGCATTCGTCGACACACCGCTGAGCGGCCGGATCGTGGACGGTTCGAGGGATACCTCAGAGCTCTCCAGGCTGTTCGGCGAATTGCACCGCGCTGCTCTGGATGTTGATCAATCGATGGTGTTGGTGCGTAGACTGGCCGACGAGTTCCGGCGTCGTCAGTGAGGAGCAGGCAGTGTCCGACGCGGGGTGGAAGAAGTCGTCGCGCAGCGCTCAGGGCAGCAATTGCGTCGAGACCGCCCGCCGGGGTGGGTTCCCGGCGATCCGCGATTCCAAGGATCCGGCGGGAGCGCACCTGCGGCTGTCCGACACGGCGTTCGGCCGCTTCATCCACGACGTGAAGCACGACGCCTTCGCCCGCTGATCACCGCGCGCGGAACGCTCACTTCACTCGCCGAGAAGTTCTCCGGGCTGTGAGGGGCACGAGAATGTCCGAGTTCCAGTGGAAGACGTCGTCGCGTTCGACGCAGGGCGGTCAGTGCGTGCAGACCGCGGGACGGTGCGGTGCCGCCTTGATCAGGGATTCCAGGCTGGGTGACCGCTCGCCGGTGCTCAGCGTGGCGCCTGCGGCATTCGGCCGGTTCGTGGACGCGATCAAGTCGGGCGGGTTCCAGCGCTGAGCGGCTACCGCCCGGTGGTGAAGTGGAGGTCCTCGCGGCGCAGCAGCAGGGTCGCCCCCGCTCCGACGACACCCGTGGCGACCAGGTAGCCGCACGCCAGCCACGGCGCGCCGCCGCCCGCCGCGAGCAGCGCCGTCACGATCAGCGGGGTCAGGCCGGACGCGTAGATCCCGGAGAACTGGTAGATGAACGACATGCCGGTGTAGCGCAGCCGCACCGGCGACAGCTGGGCGTAGAACGTGCCCTGCGGCGCGTAGATCACCGAGTGCACCACGCCCAGCACCAGCACGATCACCACGCCGGTCAGCAGCGGGCTGCGCAGCTGGAACGCCAGGAACGCCGGGTACACCGACAGCGCGAACAGCGCCGAGCCGAGCGCGTACAGCAGCCGCGGGGAACGCCGGTCGCCGATCCGCCCCACGACGGGGATCAGCACGGCCAGCACCAGCGCCGCCGCCATCACGCCGATGAGCGCGTCGTTGCGCGGCAGGCCGAGCGTGCCGGTCGCGTAGGTCAGGAAGAACACCGCCCAGGTGTTGAACGCAGCGCCCTCCGAGTACCGCGACAGCAGGCCCAGCACCGTGTTGCGGCGGGTCGCCCGGTCCCGGAACAGCTCCAGGAACGGCACCCGCGCGGTGCCCTGCAGCTCCCGCATCTGCTGGAACGCGGGCGTCTCCGCCACCCGCAGCCGGATCACCAGGCCGACCAGCACCAGCACCAGGCTCAGCCCGAACGCGATCCGCCAGCCGTAGCCGAGGAACTGCTCGTCGTCGAGCACGTTGCCCAGCAGCGCGAACAACCCGGTGCCCAGGCCGAGGCCGAGCGCGAGGCCCACCTGCGGCCAGGAACCGTAGGACGAGCGCTTGCCGGGTGGCGCGTACTCGACGGCCATCAACACCGCCCCGGCCCACTCGCCGCCGATCGCCAGGCCCTGGAACAGCCGCAGCAGCACCAGCAGCAGCGGCGCCCACATGCCCACCTGCTCGTAGGTCGGCAGCGCGCCCATCGCCGCCGTGGCCAGCCCCATCACGACCATCGTGGTGACGAGGGTGCGCTTGCGGCCGATCCGGTCGCCGATGTGGCCGAACAGGATGCCGCCCAGCGGCCGGGCCACGAACCCGACGAAGAAGGTGGTGAACGCCAGCATCGTGCCGACGGTCGGATCGGCGGTCGGGAAGAACAGCTTGTCGAACACCAGGCTGGCGGCGGTGCTGTAGAGGAAGAAGTCGTACCACTCGACGGTCGTGCCGATGAGGCTCGACGTGATGACGGTGCGGACGTTCTTCGCCGGCGAGCCGTGCTCGGCCGGCTCGGTCAGGGCGGTGGTCATGCTCGGAGGACTCCTGGCTGCGGCGGGGTGCGGCGCGCGGGCGCGGCCGGTGCGGGGACGGTCAGGAGTCGGGACAGCCCGCGGACGCCACCCGCAGCAGATCCACGTGGTGGCGCGAGGTGAGCAGGGCCGGTCGCACGCGACGACGCTAGGAACGGCCGCGACCGCTGTCAACGCGCGGGCGCCGACACCCACCCCGCTCCCGGATGCTGGGACACCGCGGTATCGGGTTCCTGCACCGGCATGTTCGACGAGGTGATCGCCACCCGATGGCGGAATGAAGGATCAGGCCGACATCGCCACCCGGGCACGTGGAACACGCACGACCTGATCGCACAGCAGTTCGTGGGACGCGGTGATTGAGCACGATGGTGCGACCCGGTGCTCAAGCGCCCCGGCGACAACTTCCCGGGAAGGGCGAGGACCTGCCGTCCGGCGAGGTCGGCAGGTCGCGGAAATGTCGTAGGGGGCTGGCACTCTGCCGTTCGTCGTTGTCGCCGACAGTAGGGGCCGGCCTGGTGAGCGCATTCGAGGAGGTTGGGAAAGGGCTACACGCGGCCGCGGGAAAGACCGAGGAAGGCAGGAAGCATCTCCGGGTGGCCATCGAGCGGCAGGCGGAGGCCGCTTCGGCTTTGTTCGTGATCGCGCAGACTTCCCAGGATTCGGAGATGCAGGCTGCGCTCGCTCGGCAGAGCGTCGTCGCAGACGTCCTGCGTCGGGTGTTCGTGGCGTTGGGCCAGGTCGTCGTGGCGATCGGCGAGTACCGGGTCGGCATCGGCGGCGAACCCGCAACGCCGAGCAGCGTCCCCGACGCCACTTCGTCGTCGGCCGCCCCGACTCGGGCGAGAACGATCACGAACTCCCACGGCGATCAGTACCCGCCCGAAGCCGCCGGGCTCGTCGAGAACTTGCC
This sequence comes from Saccharopolyspora sp. NPDC047091, assembly GCF_040643635.1. NCBI lineage: Bacteria > Bacillati > Actinomycetota > Actinomycetes > Pseudonocardiales > Pseudonocardiaceae > Saccharopolyspora > Saccharopolyspora sp. NPDC047091. The sequence goes on along the minus strand of NZ_JBEYUS010000014.1, from coordinate 51,005 downwards.
GCGGCGGGTTGAACCAGGTGCCAAGCAGCGCACCAAGGGGCGAGCCAAGATCGGCGACAAGACGGTCCCGATCAGCTCGGGGGAGGATCCGCACTGGGTGGCACTGATCCGCGATCGACTCGATGCGATCAACGTGCAGACGGATCAGCTCGAACACCACGTGGAGATCAAGGTGGCTGCGATGATGGCCGAGTGGAAGGTCCCGAACGCTGAGGTCGCCATCAACCACACCCCGTGCGGGTACGAGCGGCAGAAGCGATTCCAGGACGTCTGCCACAAGGTTCTGCCCAAGTTCCTGCCACCGGGGTATAGCGTCACCGTCTACGGCACAACGCGGGACAACGAGCCGTTCCAGTGGAACTACCGAGGACAGGAGCAGGGATGACCAGCAGCGCTGTGGAGGAGCTGCTCGAAGACGGCGGCACGCAGGTCTCGGACCTCGAAGAGACTCCGGAAGAGGTCGCCGAGGTGTTGCGGCGCGCGGATCATGAGCGCACGCAGCAGATGTGGTCGTTCTACACCGACATCGACAACACCACCGCGCCGACTCTGAAAGTCGGGCTCAACGGTGAGCGCGGTGCGCTGATCTACTGGGATGGCAAGACGGCTCACCTCCCGGCCGATGGTTCGAACCCGGAACCCGCGGACTACTGGTGGGCCGACCACCACGCTCCGTTCCCGAGGTTTTCGGAGATCCCGGCCGAAGCCGCGCTTCAGGTGACCCGCGAGTTCCTGCGGACCGGTCAGCGGCCGACCTGCATCGAGTGGGCTGCTCGGTAGGCAAGACGACACCAACCCCCGTTCCATCCGGGATTCGTCCCGAACCGGTGCGGGGGTCTGTCGTGTTCGGTGGCGGCCTTCCCTCCACGTGGTGGCGCGAGGTGAGCAGGGCCGGTCGCACGCGACGACGCTAGGAACGGCTGCGAACGCTGTCAACGCACCGGCGCCGGCACCCGCCCCGCTCCCGGATGCTGGGACACCGCGGCGGGTCCCGAACGGCGGACGCCCCGTCGGGCCAGCGGATCGGGGCGGATGCCGGTCCCGGATGGTCTCGCCGAACCACGTTTCGTCCACAGTGGATGGTCACTGTGGCGGATTCCACGCTTTCGGGCGCTAACTTCTCGCGCTCGGCCGACGACGATGAGTGCGGAACCGGAAAAAGCGCGGAAGGGGCACGACGTGGCAGGCGACCGACCGGAGAGTCGGCAATCGGACGACCGTGATCGCAGTGGCGGGGCACCGCCACCGATCACCCGAGTGGCCGCCACCTCGGCGAACCCGGGCAGCACCCCACCGCCGTCCCGATCAGCGGGAAGCGGGGCGCGGCAGGCGTGGCTGATCTGGGGCGCCGCCGTGCTCACCTACCTCGCCGCCGTGTTCCACCGCGGGACGCTCGGCGTCGCAGGCCCCCTGGCCATCGACCGGTTCGAGGTCGGGCCCGCCGCGCTGAGCGCCTTCACCGTGCTGCAGGTCGGGATCTACGCCGCCATGCAGATCCCCACCGGGCTCCTGGTGGACCGGTTCGGCTCCCGCCGCGTGCTCACCGCCGCCGTGCTGCTGCTCGGCTGCGGGCAGCTGCTGTTCGCGCTCGCCACCTCCTACCCGATGGGGCTGCTGGCGCGCGGCGTCCTCGGCGTCGGTGACGCGCTGACCTGGGTGAGCATCCTGCGGCTCGTGGCCACCCGGTTCTCCGCCCGCCAGTACGCGCTGGTCGCCACCCTGTCCGCCGCGGCGGGCGCCCTCGGCGGCGTCGCCGCGACGTTCCCGCTCACCGCGCTGCTCGGCTCGCTCGGCTGGACCTGGACGTTCCTGCTCGTCGGCGCGATCACCGCCGCCTACGCGGGCGTGACGACCGGGGTGGTGCGCGACGTGCCCGGCACCACCTCCGGTGCCGAGGACGCCGGCGCCATCCTGCGGAAGGTGCGGTCCGCCTGGTCGATCCCCGGCACCCGGCTCGCGTTCTGGGCGCACTTCGGCACCATGTTCGTGCCCAACGCGCTGAGCCTGCTGTGGGGCTACCCGTACCTCGTCGAAGGCGTCGGCGTGCCGCCCGCCACCGCGAGCGTCGTGCTCAGCCTGCTGATCATCGGGCAGGTCGCGGGCGGGCCGCTCGTCGGCGCGATCATCGGGCGGTTCCCGGCGTGCCGGATGCCGATCGTGCTCGGCTACCTCGCGGCCAACGGGCTGACCTGGGTGGTGCTGCTGAGCTTCGCGCGGCCGCCGCTGGCCGTGGTGTGCGGCGCGTTCCTCGTGTTCGCGATGGGCGGGCCCGTTTCCAGCGTGGCGTTCGCGCTGGTGCGCGACTACAACCCGATCAGCCAGGTCGGCACCGCCACCGGCATCGCCAACGTCGGCGGGCACAGCGCCACCGCGCTCAGCGTGCTCGCCGTCGGCCTGGTGCTGCAGCTGGCCGGCGGCGGCTACCGGGTGGCGCTGCTCGCGCTCGTCGCCGTGCTGCTGCTGAGCGCGTTCCGCACCGCCGTGTGGTGGCGCCGGGTGCGCGCCGCCGTGCTCACCGCGCAGGACCGCGGCGACCAGGTGCCGGTGGTGCTGCGCCGCCGCCGCTGGGATCTCCGGGACGACCCGGCCCCGGTGGTCGCGACGCGCTGAGCACGTCGGTCGAACGGCCCACCTGGCTAGCCGGACGGGGGCGCCCACCTTCCTGATCGTCGCAGGTGGGTGGCCCGTTCGACCGGTTCTGCGGGTGGGCGGTGCACGTTGCCGATCCTTTTCAGGTCGGGCGCCCGTTCGACGGACTTCGCGGTTCACGTTGCCGGTCCTTTCCGGCGGGGCGCCCGTTCGACCGGCCGCGGTTCACCTTGCCGGTCGTTTTCAGATGGGGCGCCCGCTCGACCGGCCGAGCGGCTCACGCTGCCGGTCGTGTCCGCTGGGGCGCCCGTTCGACCGGCCGCGCGGGTGGGCCGTTCACCCTGCGCGGCGGTTCCAGGTGGTCGCCGGTGCGAGCAGCGGGCCGTTCACCTGGTGCGGGTCGCGCGCCAGGTGGTGGGGGAGACGCCTTCGCGCCGGTGGAAGGCGCGGCTCAGCGCGGTGCCGGTGGGGTAGCCGACGCGCACCGCGATCTCCTGCACGCTCCACGAGGTCTCCCGCAGCAGCGCCTTCACCCGGTACGTCCGCCACGCCGCCAGGTACCCCAGCGGTGTGTCACCTGTCCGCTCCTTGAACAGAGCCGCGAACGCCGAACGCGACATCCCGGCCACCTCCGCCAGCGAACGCACCGTCCACGGGTGCGCCAGATCCGCGTGCAGCGCCCGCACCGCACCGGCCAGCCGCGGATCCCGCAATGCCGCCACCCAGCCGATGGTGCCGCCGCCCACGTCCGCGCAGCAGGCGCGCACCGCCTGCACGAACAGCACGTCCGACAGGCGGCTCGTGACGAACCCGGAGCCGAGCGCGGCCGCCGCGGACTCCCGCGCGATCAGGTCGAACGTGCCGCGCAGCAGCTCGCCCCCCGCCGAGTCCAGGCGCAGCCGGAACAGCGGCGGCAGCAGTCCGAACAGCGCGTCCGCGGCGACCGCGTCGAAGCTGAACCGGGCCGACACCAGCTCGGTCGGCTCCCCGTCCCCGCCGAACCGGACGTCGCCCTCGCAATCGACCAGCGGGCGGCCCGGCTCGTCCTGCAGCGCGAACCCGGTGCCCGCCCGCACCAGCACGCAGTCGTCCGCGGACAGCCGCAGCGGCTCCCGCAGCGCCGCCCCGGTCAGCCAGCACGACCCGGTGGTGATCAGCACCAGCCGCGCCACCCGCCGGGAGCGGAACGAGATCCCCCACGGCGCGCGCGCCGTCATCCGCACGTACCGGGACTCCTCGATCCGCATCGTGGCGAGGAGGTCGTCTACCGGGTCCACGCCCGGCTCCTGGACGAACTGCACCGAATCACGGACGCGATGGTACGGATCGTCCAGCCCGTTCGGGCTACCGTCGAGGGCATGGGACCAACGATGCGCACGTTCGAGGTGTCCGGCGACGGCGGACCGCTGCGGATGCGGGACCGGCCGGTGCCCGCTCCTGCCGCCGGTGAGGTGCTGGTGCGGGTCCGCGCCCGCTCGATCAACGCGCGCGACCTGCCGATCGTGGAAGGGCGCTACTCGATGCCGGTGCCGCCCGGGAGGATTCCGCTGTCCGACGCCGCGGGCACCGTCGACGCGGTCGGCGCGGGGGTGCGCGGCCTCCAGGTCGGCGACCGGGTGATGAGCACCTTCCACCCGGACTGGCTGTACGGGGCGCTCGACGGCTGGGGCGAGCTGTACGGGGTGCAGCGCGACGGGTGGCTCGCCGAACACGTCGCCGTCGCCGAGCACGCCGTGCTGCCGGTGCCGGAACACCTGTCGTTCGAAGAGGCCGCGACGCTGCCGTGCGCCGCGCTCACCGCGTTCGCCGCGCTGGACGGCATCGGACCCGGGGACTCGGTGCTGCTGCAGGGCTCCGGCGGGGTGTCGATGTTCGCGCTGCAGTTCGCCCGGCTCGCCGGAGCGCGGGTGCTGATCACCACGTCCAGCCCGGTGAAGGCGCGGTGGCTGCGCGAACTCGGCGCCCCCGACGTCATCGACCGCGCCGCCGTCCCCGAGTGGGGCGACGAGGTCCGGGCGCGCACCGGCGGACGCGGCGTGGACCGGGTGGTGGAGATCGGCGGCGCCGGATCCATCGGGCAGTCGATCCGCGCCCTCGCCCACGGCGGGCTGATCTCCCTGGTCGGGAACCTCGCCGACGGGCCGGGCATGGACCTCGGGGCCTTCTTGAGCCGCGGGGCGACGCTGCGCACCACCACGGTCGGCAGCCGCAGCGACTTCGAGCGGATGATCCGCGTCCTCGAACAGCACCGGCTGCACCCGCTCATCGACCGGGCCTTCCCCTTCGACGAAGCCGCCGAGGCGTTCACCCACTTCGCCACCACCGACAGGATCGGCAAAGTGGTCATCGGGGACTGATCTCCCTGCTCATGGTGCGCGGGGGATGGGTGGCGGAACCTCAGCGTTCCCCTCGCTGCCCGCTTCCGCGGAGTGACGGCCGTTTCCCTCTTGTCAGCGGCGAAGCCGCTGAGCAGCGACCACCAGAGCAACTCGCACCGCAGCGGGTTCTCAGCGCCCTCCTCGCGAGGACAGCGTTTTCTCATGTGGCGGAGCCACCTGTGAAAACGATCCCGCAGCGAGGAGGGCGCTGAGGTTCCGCCACCCGCCCCGACGAGCAAGAAGACCGGGAGAGATCATCCCCGGGGTTTCGCGGAGTCCTGGAGTTTGGCCCAGCCTGGTTCCAGCTGGGACCAGGACCCCGTGCCGGTGAGGACCGCCAGTTCCGCCGTGGCCAGCTGGTGCGGGACCCCGGTCAGCACCGCGACCAGGTCCTCCAGCCCGGGGTTGTGGCCCACCAGCACCGCGGTGTCGGCTTCGTCGGGCACTTCGTTGAGCACCGCGATCAGCTCACCGGCCGTGGCACCGTAGAGGCGCTTGTCGTGCCGGGTCTCGACCTTGCCGGTCACGCCCGAGATCAGCTGCCAGGTGCGGCGCGCCCGCTTGGCGGGGGAGCAGAGCGCGAAGCCGATGTCGGGCACCCGCTCGGCCAGCCACCTCCCCGCTTCCGGAGCGTCCCGTTCGCCACGTTCCGTGAGCGGGCGTTCGAAGTCGTCGACGTCGTCCGGCCACGCCGACTTCGCGTGCCTGCACACCACCAGAGTGCGTGTCATCGCCACCGTTCCTCATCGTCCGTGGCGTCCAGGGTAGTAGGACGAGCGCCGCCGGGGAGCCCGTCGAATCCGGCGCCCGGAGCCGTGTTTCCCGCCGGAAGCGGGCGAACCGCGCAGTCCGGGCTCAACCGGCGAGCCGCACCGGCAGCGCCTTCGGGCCGTTGGAGATGAACGACTCGGAGGGCTCCAGCGCGTCCGACCCGACCGCGAGGGCGAGGTCGGGGAACCGGTCGAACAGGGCGGGCAGCGCGATCTGCGCCTCCAGCCTGGCCAGCGCCGCACCCAGGCAGAAGTGCGGGCCGAAGCCGAACGCCAGGTGGTCCCGCGCGCCGCGCCGGGCGTCGAACACCTCCGGCGCGTCGTAGTGGCCGGGGTCCCGGTTCGCCGCCGCGTAGGACGCGAGGATCGCGTCGCCTTCGGCGATGACGGTGCCGTCGGCGAGCTTGATGTCGGTGGTGGCGAACCGCAGCGGCACGTTCGCCAGCGCGGGCTGCCAGCGCAGCGTCTCCTCGATCACGTCGTCCCAGCCGATGTCGCCCGCGCGCAGCGCGGCGCGCTGCTCGGGGTGCGTGGTCAGCGCGACGACGGCCTGGCCGAGCAGGTTCACCGTGGTCTCGTGCCCGGCACCGATCATGAGGATCAGGGTGTCGGCGAGTTCCCGTTCGCTGAGCCGGTTCTGCTCCTCGTCGCGGGCCGCGAGCAGCCCGCTGGTGAGGTCGTCGCCGGGGTGCTGCCGCTTCGACTCGATGAGGTCGGTGAGGAAGCGGCCCATCTCCTGCGCCGTCGCCGCCGTCTCCTCGGGGGTGGCGGAGGTGCGGAACACCTCGTCGACGATGTGGCGCAGCTTCCCGCGCATCTCGTCGGGCACCCCGAACAGGTCGGTGATGACCGCGATCGGCAGCGGGTAGGTGAAGCCGGTGCGCAGGTCCACCTCACCGGTCTCCGCGGCCAGCCCGTCCAGCAGTTCCGCGGTGATCTGCTCGATGCGGGGCCGCAGCGCCTGCACGCGGCGCGGCGTGAACGCCTTCGACACGAGGCCGCGCAGCCGGGTGTGCTCCGAGCCGAACGCGGTGAACATGTTGTCCACGCCGACCCAGGAGATCAGCGGCCAGTCCGCCGGGATCTCGCCGTTGATCCACGCGGGCCAGTGCTGCCGCGGGTCCTTGGACACCCGCGGATCGGACAGCAGCCCGCGCAGCTCGCCGTGATCGGTGACCACCCAGGCGGGCACGTCCCCGGGGAGCGCGATCAGTGCGGCCGAGCCGTGCGCGCGCAACCGGTCGTTCTCGCCGTGCACGTCGGCACCGGCCGGGTCGAGAGCGGTCACGGGGCACTGCGATGCGGACATGCGGATCCTCCTGTGGTGGGTTCGGCGAGCGAGGACACGGCTGGGAAGCGCACCGGCAGGGCCGTCAGCGCCCGGTGGAAGGGGCCGGGACGCCACCGCAGCGGTTGCTGATCATCCAGCTCGACTTCGGGAACGTAGTCCAAAAGGGTCTCCAGCGCCACGGTCGCGATCAAGCGCGCGGGCCTGCTCGCCGGGCAGGTGTGCGCGCCCGCGCTGAACGCGAGGTGCGCCCGGTTGCCCGCCGGGATCTGCCCGGACGGGTGCAGCGCCGGGTCGGTGTTGATCGCGGCCATCGAGATCACCACCGGTTCGTCGGCGGGCAGCAGCACGCGGCCCAGGTACACCGGGTGCCGCGGGTAGGTGATCGCGTAGTTCGCCAGCGGGGTGAACCGCCACAGCACGTCGTCGAGCGCCTCGTCCAGCGCGACGCTGCCGGTGGCGACCGCGTCGGCCACCCGGTGCTCGGTGAGCAGCAGGTACAGCGCGTTCGCGATCCAGTTGCCCAGCGGTTCCGCGCCGGCGCCCATCGTGATGATCAGCTGGTGCTGCAGCTCGTCGTCGTCGAGGCCGTGCGGGTGCTCGATCATCCGGGTCGTCACGTCGTCCCCGGGGTTCGCGCGCTTGTACCGGACGAGGTCGTTGACGCTCTCCTCCAGGTACCGGTTCGCCAGCTGCGGGTCGGTGCCGTCCCACAGCGCGGCGATCGCGGCGACCATGGCCTGCGCGATCTCGGCGGGGCAGCCGAACATCTGCTGCAGCACCAGCATCGGCAGCTGCGCCGCGTACTCGCCGAGCAGGTCGGCGTGGCCGCGGCCGGTGAACCCGGTGATCAGCCGGATCGCGCTGGACTGCACGAAGCGCCGCAGCTGCGCGGGTTTCACCGCGGTGAGGCTGTGCTCCACCGGCGGGCGCAGCCGCGCGTGCCGCTGCCCGTCGGCGAACAGCGTGTTCGGCCGCCAGGACATCATCGGCAGCACCGGGGTGTCCGGCGGCGCGGTGTCCTGCCAGCGGCGCGAGTCCTTGACGAACACGTGCGGGCTGCGCAGCACCTGCAGCGCCGTCTCGTAGTCGACCACCAGCATCGCGGGCACGTCGGGCGCCAGCGTCACCGGCACGATCGGGCCGCGGGAGCGCAGCCGCGCGTACACCCGATCCGGGTGCGCGGTGAACTCCTCGCCGTGCAGCGGGATGCGGTCTTGCAGGTCGGGGCCGGACAGGGCCGTCATGGTCGCTCCGTCGTCGGGGAGGTCGTCGGGGGCTGGGGGAGTGCGGTCACGAGCGCACCGTCGGGTCGGCGGCGTGCCTGCCGGAGGTCGAGGTCAGCAGCACGTGCTCGACCAGGTCGACCAGCACCCGGGTGCAGGAGGCGACGTCCCGCGCGTCGCACACCGCGACCGGCGTCTCCGGCGGCGGGTCGAGCGCTTCGCGCAGGTCCGCCACCGAGTGCAGCGGGGCGGAGTCGAACGCGTTCACCGCGATCGCGTAGGGCAGGCCCAGCTCCTCCACCCGGTCCATCACCTCGAACGAATCCGCCAGCCGGCGGGTGTCCGCCAGCACCAGCGCGCCGAGCGAGCCGTTCGCCAGCGTCCGCCACAGGTAGGTGAACCGCTGCTGGCCGGGCGTGCCGAACAGGTACAGCACCAGCTGATCGTTGAGGGTGCGGCGGCCGAAGTCCAGCGCCACCGTGGTCGTCGTCTTCGCCGGGGTGAGGTGCAGGTCGTCGACCGCCTCGCTGGCCGAGGTCAGCGATTCCTCGGTGTGCAGCGGCATGATCTCCGACATGGTGTCGACGAACGTGGTCTTGCCGACACCGGCCGGGCCGACCACCAGGATCTTCGCCGATCGTCGCACCGTGTCGGCGACGTAGGCCGACTCAGGCGGAGGTGTCCAGGCGGCGGAGTCCATCGAGCACCTCCTGCAGCAGATCCGTGCTGGGCACCGACGCCGGGCGGTTCGCCGAGGCGGGCGTCAGGTATCCCTCGTCGATCAGGTCGGCCACCACCACCAGCGTCACCGTCAGCGGCAGTTCGGTGTGCGCGGCGATCTCGGCCACCGACAGCGCACCGCCTTGGGCGACCTGCACGATCCGGCGGCGGTCCGGATCGAGCTCGGACACCGCACCGGTGGCCGCCGCCCGCACCAGGGCGGCCGGTTCCACCGGTTGCTCGGCCCGGGCCCGGCCCCGGGTGAGCACGTAGGAGCGCACCAGCTCCGACTCCCGCCGGTGCGGTCCCGGGGTCACGAACTCCGCCTGGCGGCGGTGCGCGCAGCCGTGCCCATCTCCTGCCCGAGCCGCTTGGCGGTCATCTGCATCTCGGTCGACACCACGCCCAGGTCGGTGTCGGCGTCGGTCACCAGCACGAGGTAGGACTCCTCGCCGAACGGTTGCAGCAGCTGGTAGCCCTGCGCGTGCTGCACCAGCACCTGCTCGAAACCGCCGGTGGGGTAGCCCAGCGGTTCCATCCCGTGCCGGGCGCAGGCCTGCAGCGGCGCGCTGACCGCCGCCCAGCGCTCGGCGTCGGCCTGGTCGAGGCCGCTGTTCTTGACCAGGAGCATCCCGTCGCCGGACACCGCGATGGCCGCCCGGATGCCGGAGTGCTCGACGAGGTCGTCGAGCACCCAGCTCCGGTCGGGTTTCGGCGCCGTCAGGGCCGTCTCGGTCATGCTCGTGCATCCCTTCTGGAAGTGGACGTGTCCACCGGGTCGTCGCCGTCGTGCTCGGCGGCCGGGCCCGGTTCGATCTCGGTGGCCGCGTCGCCGTCGTCGGTGGCGCGAGTGGCGCGCTGGAGCCCGCGCAGGCCTTGGGCCGCGTCGGTGGTGCGGCGCTGCGCCCCGTCGGCGATGGGCTGCACGGAGGCGCTGTCCGGCGCGGACAGGTCGCCGGAGCGGGTCATGGTGCGGCGCGGCCGCTTGGGCAGCCCGGCGGCGGTCGTGGTGGCCGGTTCGGGCTGGCGGTGCCGGGGTGCGTCCGGTTCGGCGGCGACCGGAGCCGGTGCCGGTGCGGGCGCCGGTTCCGGGACGAGCGCGGGCTCGTCCCGCCCGGCGGAGATCACCGGCTGCTGCTCCAGCGTGGTCAGCAGGTGGTGCGGCACCAGCAGCACCGCGCGCAGGCCGCCGCGGCTGGAGGCGGCGTCGAGCCGCACGGTGAACCCGTAGTTCGCGGCCAGCACGCTGCACCCGGCGAGGCCGGTGCGCGGCGGGTTGCCCAGCTCGGTCAGCTCGATCTCGGAGTCGCCGCGGGACAGCAGCGCGTTGGCCTGGTTCAGCGCGTCCGGCGGCATTCCGACCCCGCCGTCGTGGATCTCCAGCGAGACGCCGTGGTACTCGGCGGTGATCAGCACGTCCACCGGCGCGGTCGGCGGCGAGGAGCGGGTCGCGTTGTCCAGCAGTTCCGCCAGCGCGGCGCTCAGCGGTTCGACCACGCGCCCCAGCACCGCGGTGGTGGTGTCGCGGGTGGACAGCCGCACCCGCTCGTAGTCGTGGATGCGGGACTGGGCGGCGCCGACGAGCCGCGCCATCAGCTGCGGGGTGCGCTGCTGGCCGGGCGGCGATCCGCACAGCACGGTCACCAGCTGGGCGCGCCGCTGCGCCTGCGCCAGCAGGTGGTCGATCGGCAGCAGGTCCTCCAGCACGTCCGGCCCGTGGGTGCGCTGCATGTCGTGCAGCCGCCCGGCCGCGTTGTTGGTCAGCGCGAGGATGCGCCGCATCGTGCCGCCGAGCGCCTCCTGGGCGCCCTGCACGACCTCGCGGCGGAACCGCTCGTCCGGTTGGGCGGGCATCGGTTCCAGCGCGGGAGCGGTCGGCGGTTCCAGCGCCGCGGGGGCCGGTGCCTGCGCGGGCTCCGGTGCCGGGAGCGGGTCGAGCGCCGCGAGCTGCTCGATCTCCTTGTGCTGTTGGCGCAACCGAGCGCTCAACAACGCCACCGCGGCTCCCAGCAGCACCACCAGGATCACCAGGCCGCCGAGTATCCACCCTGTCGTTTGTTGCATCGCCGTCCTCACCCATCCCGCGCCACCGCGGGTTCCTCGGCCTTGCCAGCCGGCTCGTGGTGCTGCGTGCGGCAGCACCACGGCGCACGCGGGCCACCGTAGCGAATGTTGATCACATTGAGTACAGTTGGCCGGTTCAGGCATGATCAACTTCGGAAATGTGATCGAGCGCTGCTCCGCACGGGCGACCGAGGCCTTGCGCGGAGCGCCGCCGTCTGCTCTCGCAGGCCGGATTTCGCCGCCGGATACCGCTGAACGAGTGCCCGACGGGCCGTTCGGGACATCGCTGCAGGTACCCGCATTCCGGTGGAGCGGGTACCGGGCCCGCGGCGGATCTTCATATGATGTTGGGAATGTCGACACCTGCCGTTCAGCCGTCGTTGGCCGCCGAGCCGAACCCCTACGTGCCCGGCGTGAGCTCCGACCTGTACCGGGGCATCGCGGGTGCGGGCGCGGCGAGCCCGGAGTGGTTGCAGGCGTTCGCCGAGTTCTTCACCGAGGCCGCGATCATCGGTTTCCTCGCCGCCTTCGCCGTGCTGTTCGTCCAGGCGCGCAACGACGAGGACCACGTGATGGCGCGCGCCGTGCTGCCGCCGCTGGGCACCGCGCTCGCCTACGTGCTCAGCGAGGTCCTCAAGTCCTTCATCCAGGAGGACCGGCCGTGCCGCGCGGTCGCGCACGCGGACTTCATCGCGTCCTGCCCGGAACTCGGCGACTGGTCGTTCCCCAGCAACCACTCCACGATCGCCGCGGCCGCCGCGATCGGCCTGTTCTGCGCGCGCCGCAGCTGGGGCTGGGCCGCGGTCGTGGTCGGGCTGCTGACCGGGCTGTCCCGGGTGTTCATCGGCGTGCACTACCCGCACGACGTGCTGGTGGGCCTGCTGCTGGGCGGGGCCGTGGCGGCGCTGCTGCCGCTGCTGGCCGAGCGGATCACCCCGCTGGTCGGGCGGCTGCGCGCGACGTCCGCGGGTGAGCTGGTGCTCGGCGGAGGCGACGACGGCTGGGACGACTTCGCCGACTACGACGACCGCGACGAGCACGAGCACTTCGACGAGTTCGACGACTTCGGCGGCGTCCGCGGCGAGGACGCCGTCGACGAGGACCGCACGGTCCAGCTCCCCGCGGTGGACGACGCGACGGTCCAGTTCCGCACGATCCGCCGGTGACCGCAGCGCCTGCTGGGGCCGGACAGCCGCGCCGAACGCCGAGCGCGGCGCAGGCCGCGTCCTCCGCACCGCCGCGAGGAAACCGCTGAGGTTCCGCCACCCGAGCACTACGCGGCAGGAGCAGCGAGACAGGCCGTGAGGTTCCGCCACCCGGCCGGCAGGAGGAGCCGGGCTTCAGCCGAGGAGGCTGCGCAGCCGGGGCAGGAGTTCCCGCCGGGAGAACTCGAAGAAGGCGTCCTGGTGGTCGTCCCCGCCGATCTGCACCAGGGCCACGTCGGTGAACCCGCAGTCCCGGAACGAGGTGACGGCGTCGACGATCGGCTCGGCGTCGGGGCCGCACGGGATGTTCTCGGCCACGTCCTCGGGCCGCACGAACCGGGTCGCGGCGGCGAACCCGGCCGGTCCGGGCAGGTCCGCGTTGACCCGCCAGCCGCCGGCGAACCAGCGGAACTGCTCGTGCGCCCGCTTGACCGCCGCGTCCCGGTCGGTGCCCCAGGACACCGGCAGCTGCCCGACCTTCCGGTCGCCGCCACCGGCGGAGTCCCAGCCGCGGCACAGCGCTTCGCTGGGATCGGTGGCGATCATCGTCTCGGCGAGCGGCGCGAACCGGGCGGTGGATTCGGGCCCGGACACGGCGATGCCGATCGGCACCGGCCGCGCGGGCACGTCCCACAACTTCCCGGCGTCCACGCGGAAGTGCTCCCCGGCGTAGTCGAGCCGGTCGCCGCCGGAGAGCGCGCGGATGATCTCGACGGCTTCGACGAGCATCTCGTGCCGGACGCCGACGGACGGCCAACCGCGGCCCACCACGTGCTCGTTGAGGTTCTCCCCGGCGCCGAGCCCGAGGGTGAACCGGTCCTGCGAGAGCAGGCCGATCGTCGCGGCCTTCTGCGCCACGATCGCCGGGTGGTAGCGCAGGATGGGCGCGGTCACGTACGTCATCAGCTCCAGCCGCTCGGTCACCTGGGTGACGGCGCCCAGCACGCTCCACGCGTACGGCGAGTGGGCTTGGGCGTCCAGCCAGGGCGAGTAGTGGTCGCTCAGCACCGCGAAGTCGTAGCCCGCGTCCTCGGCGAGCGGGGCGTGGCGCACCAGCGCGCGCGGGCCGGACTGCTCGGTCATCAACGTGTACCCGATCCGAACCATGCGCTCAGGCTGGCAGTCATCGCGCTTGAACGCGTCCGAGCGGCCCGTGCGGTGCGGGGACGCCGGTTCAGCGGCGGGGGCAGAGCCCGTCGAGGGTGACGGACAGCAGCTTGCGCACCGCGTCGTCGCCCGAGCGCAGCAGCTTCGACGCCAGCGCCCCTTCGATCATCTCCAGCACGAGCATCAGGTCGGCGGGTTCGAGGTCGGCGCGCACCTCGGCCGCGGCCTGCGCGCGGCGGAACGCGGGGGTGAGCGCGGCGATCAGGGCGTCGGCGAAGCGCCGTTGCTCCTGCTCGGGCAGCTGCCGGATGAGGTGGACCAGCGGCCGTCGCACCACCTGGTCGGAGAGCACGAAGTGCAGCAGGTCGCGGAACGGGCGGCGTTCGCGTTCCGCGGTGCTGACGAGGCGTTCGAGCGCTTCGATGCGGTGCGCGGCGACGGTGGTGGCCAGCGCGTGCCGGTCGGAGAAGTGGCGGTAGACGGTGGCGCGGCCGAGGCCCGCGCGGCGCGCGATCTCCTCGATCTGCACGGAATCGGCGCCTTCGGCGAACGCCTCGTCCGCCGCGCGCAGGATCATCTCGCGGTTGCGGCGGGCGTCGGTGCGCTGCGGGGTCAGCAACACTCGCCGTTCACGCACGACGCGTGATGCTACCCGTGCGTAGTGAGAACGTCGACCGGTTTCCGCTCTCGGTTCGATTCCCTACGCTTCCGAGCCATCCGCCGCCGTGATCAGCGACGACGCCGCCCGAGTCCCGACCGAGCAGGAGCCCGCATGCCCGAACTGAGCCGACGTTCCGTCCTCGCCGGAGCCGCCGCCACCGGACTGGCCGCGTTCGCGGCACCGCGGGCCGCCGCGGCGAACCGGGTGCGGCTGACCCGCGAGGAGCACCGGGTCGTCGTCATCGGCTCCGGCTTCGGCGGCGGCGTCACCGCGCTGCGCTTCGCCCAGGCCGGGGTGCCGGTGCTCGTGCTGGAACGCGGCGCCCGCTGGCCCACCGGGCCGAACGCGGACACCTTCCCGAGCATCACCCGGCCCGACTCGCGGATCTCCTGGCTGGGTTCCACGCCTTCGCTGTTCGGCGTGGAGCTCGCGCCGTTCGACCGCCGCACCGGGCTGATCGAGCAGATCCCGGGCCGCGGCATGGACATCATGTGCGCCGCGGGCGTCGGCGGCGGCTCGCTGGTCTACCAGGGCATGACGCTGCAACCGGACGAGGACGTGTTCAACGCGACGCTGCCCGAGCGGCTCGATTACCGGCGGATGGCCCGGGAGCACTACCCGCGGGTCGCGTCGATGCTGCGGGTGGCGACCGCGCCGGACGAGCTGATCGCGAGCTCGACCTACGCGCCCTCCCGCGCGTTCGCCCGCGGCGTCGAGCGCGCCGGGTACCCGCTGTCGAAGATCCCGATGCCGATCGACTGGGACTACGCGCTGCGCGAGCTCACCGGCGAGTTCAAGGCGTCCTACACCAACGGGGATTGCGCGTTCGGGGTGAACAACGGCGGCAAGCACTCCGTCGACGTCACCTACCTCGCCGCCGCCGAGGCCACCGGCAAGGTCACCGTCGCCGCCCAGCACCACGTCACCGACGTGGCGCGGGCCCGCGACGGGCGCTGGCAGGTGCACGTGGACCGGATCGCCACCGACGGCACCGTGCTCGAACAGAAGATCATCACGGCCGGGGCGCTGGTGATGGCGGCCGGGACCGCGAACACCACCAAGCTGCTGATGCGGGCCGCGGCGAAGGAGCAGATCCGCGACCTGCCGGACGGGCTCGGTTCCGGCTGGGGCTCCAACGGCGACCGCATCTACACCTGGACCAGCTTCGCCGAGGACTTCGGCTCGCCCCAGGGCGGCCCGGTCGTCTACGGCAGCCTGGAGTGGGACGACCCGGCGCGGGCCAACACGGTCATCCAGGCGTCGATCCCGCCGATCGGGGACCTGCGCACCACCATGCTCGTCGGCTACGGGGTCAGCGACGGCCGCGGCGAGTTCGTCTACGACCCGCGCACCGACGACGCCGTGCTGCACTGGCCGCACGACGGCGACGCCGAGCTGGCCCGGCACGTCGACGAGCGCGTCGCCCGCGTCGCCGGGGACGGCGCCGTGCGGCTGGACACCACCTCGCTGGTGCCGAACACCTGGCACCCGCTCGGCGGGGCGTCGATGGGCTCGGTCTGCGACCTGGCCGGCCGGGTGCTCGGCCAGCGCGGGCTCTACGTGCTCGACGGCGCGCTGCTGCCCGGCACCAGCGCCGCCTGCAACCCGTCCATGACCATCGCCGCCGTCGCCGAGCGGGCCACCGACGAGCTCATCGCCCAGGACGTGGGCACCGTCATCTGACCGCGTCGGCCGCGGTCCGGCGTCCACATCGGACCGAGGTCGCCGGACCCGGGCGGGTGCGCCCGCCCGCGGGTACCGCGTGCGCGGCACCGCCGCGCCGGAGTGAGCACCCGGCTCGTGGTGGACCGCCCGCAGGCCGCCGAGATGCTCCGGGTGCTCGAACCGGAGAGCTGACCGGTGTGCCGCGGACCCGGCCGCGGCGGCCGGGTCCGCGACCGTCCGGTGGAGGACGGGCGCCCGCGAATTCCGCACCAAGCGGGCGAATCCGGCGCCGGTGAGCACGGCGCGTACCGCCTCGATCACCGGCGGCGATCGCCGCTGCCCGAGGCGCCGGGCTTGTCGTGGCCGCGGTTTAAGCTGGTCGATGGTCCGCCGCCGATCGCGGCGACCTCCCCGAACCGTAGAGAGATCGCGTGCTGCTCCGATTGCTGCGGGCCCACCTGAGGCCCTACCGGTCGTCGATCGTCCTGCTGGTGCTGCTCCAGCTGGTCCAGACGGTCGCCACCCTCTACCTGCCGACGCTCAACGCCGACATCATCGACCGCGGGGTGCTCACCGGCGACGAGGGCTACATCCTCCGCATCGGCGCCGTGATGCTCGCGGTGTCGCTGCTGCAGCTGGTCTGCTCGATCGCCGCCGTCGGCTTCGCCGCGCGCATCGCGATGTCGCTGGGCGGGGACCTGCGGGCCTCCGTGTTCGACCAGGTGCAGTCCTTCTCCGGTCGCGAGGTCGGCCGGTTCGGCGCGCCATCGCTGATCACCCGCACCACCAACGACGTCCAGCAGATCCAGATGCTGGTGCTGATGACCTGCGCGATGATGATCACCGCGCCGATCATGTGCGTCGGCGGCATCCTGCTGGCCCTCAACCAGGACGTGCCGCTGTCCGGGCTGCTGCTGGTGATCGTGCCGGTGCTCGGCGCGTTCATCGGCGTGCTGGTGTCCCGGCTGCGCCCGGTGTTCCGCGAGATGCAGCAGCGCATCGACACCGTCAACCGGGTGCTGCGCGAGCAGATCAACGGCCTGCAGGTGATCCGCGCGTTCGGCAAGGACCTGCACGAGCAGCGCCGCTTCGGCGCCGCCAACGCCGAGCTCACCGGCAGCGCCCTGCGTGTCGGTAACCTGATGGCGCTGATGTTCCCGACCGTGCTGGCCGTCGTGAACATCTCCAGCGTCGCCGTCACCTGGTTCGGCGCCGGGCGCATCGACGACGGCAGCATGCAGGTCGGGGCGCTCGTCGCGTTCCTCGCCTACCTGATGCAGATCCTCATGTCGGTGATGATGGCGACGTTCATGTTCATGATGATCCCGCGCGCCGAGGTCTGCGCCGAACGCATCCAGGAGGTGCTCGACACCGAGACCACCGTGCGGCTGCCGGAACACCCCGTCCGCGAGCTCACCGGGCACGGCAGGCTCGCGCTGCACGACGTCGGATTCCGCTATCCCGGCGCGGAACAGCCGGTGCTGCACGGCATCGGCTTCGAAGCCGGGCCGGGGGAGACCACCGCGATCATCGGCAGCACCGGCAGCGGCAAGAGCACCCTGGTCAACCTCATCCCGCGGCTGTCCGACGCCACCGACGGCGCCATCCGCATCGACGGGGTGGACGTGCGGGAGATCGACCCGGACCTGCTGACCCGCACCGTCTCCTACGTGCCGCAACGGCCCTACCTGTTCTCCGGCACCATCGCGAGCAACCTGCGCCACGGCGACCCGGATGCCACCGACGAGGACCTGTGGCACGCGCTGGAGGTCGCCGCGGCCGCCGACTTCGTGCGCGCACTGCCCGGCGGCCTCGACGCCGAGCTGTCCCAGGGCGGCGGCAACGTCTCCGGGGGCCAGCGGCAGCGGCTCGCGATCGCCAGAGCCCTGGTGCGGCGCCCCGAGATCTACCTGTTCGACGACTCGTTCTCCGCGCTCGACTACGCCACCGACGCCGAAGTGCGCGCCGCGCTGCGCCGGGACACCGCCGACGCGACCGTCGTGATCGTCGCCCAGCGGGTCAGCACCATCCGCGACGCCGACCGCATCCTCGTGCTCGATGCGGGCGAGCTCGTCGGCATCGGCACCCACCACGACCTGATGCGCGACAACGAGACCTACCGGGAGATCGTCCTGTCCCAGCTCACCGAAGAGGAAGCGGCATGACCGGCCCCGGACGTCCCGGCATGGCGGGCAACAACCGGCCGGAAGGGTTCGCCACCGCGGGCCGTCGCCTGCTCGGGCTGCTGCGGCCCGAACGACCGCTGCTGATCGCGGTGCTGGTGCTGGCCGTGGTGAGCGTGCTGCTCAGCGTCCTGGGCCCGCGCTACCTGGGGCAGGCCACCGACCTCGTCGTCGCGGGCGGCATCCGCGGCACCGGCGTCGACTTCGGCGCCGTCGGGACCGTGCTGCTGGTGGCGCTGGCGGTGTACGTCGGATCCTGGCTGTTCGGCGTCGCCCAGGCCCGGCTGATCAACGGCGCGGTGCAGCGCACCGCCAGCCGGCTGCGCCGGGACGCGGAGGAGAAGCTGGCGAAGCTGCCGGTGAGCCACTTCGACCGGCAATCCCGCGGCGAAGTGCTCAGCCGGGTCACCAACGACATCGACAACGTCGGGCAATCGCTGCAGCAGACGTTCTCGCAGGTGATCACCTCGGTGCTGACCATCCTCGGTGTGCTGGCGGTGATGTTCGTCATCTCCCCGCTGCTGGCGGTGTTCGCGCTGGTCAGCATCCCGATCTCGGCGCTGGTCACCATCCTGATCGGCAAGCGCGCGCAGCCGCAGTTCGCGGCCCAGTGGAAGAGCACCGGCGAGCTCAACGGGCACGTCGAGGAGATGTACACCGGGCACGCCACCATCAAGGCCTTCGGCCGGGGGCGCGAATCCGCCGAGATCTTCCGGCAGCGCAACGAAGCGCTGACCAAGGCCTCGTTCCGCGCGCAGTTCCTGTCCGGCGTGATCCAGCCGAGCATGATGTTCCTCAGCAACCTGAACTACCTGCTCGTCGCCGTCGTCGGCGCGCTGCGGGTCTCGGCCGGGGCGCTGACCATCGGCGACGTGCAGGCGTTCGTGCAGTACTCGCGGCAGTTCAGCCAGCCGCTCACCCAGGTCGCGAGCATGGCGAACCTGGTGCAGTCCGGCCTGGCCTCCGCCGAACGGGTCTTCGCGCTGCTCGACGCGCCCGAGCAGGAACCGTCCCCGGACCTGGCGCCGAAGACCGAACGCCCCCGCGGCCGCGTCGAGTTCGAGCACGTCGCGTTCCGCTACGACCCGGACGAACCGCTGATCGAGGACCTGTCGCTGGTCGCCGAACCCGGTGCCACCGTCGCCATCGTCGGACCCACCGGCGCGGGCAAGTCCACGCTGGTCAACCTGCTGATGCGGTTCTACGAGGTCACCGGCGGCCGGATCACCCTCGACGGCGAGGACACCCGCGCCATGTCCCGGGAACGGCTGCGCGCCGCCACCGGCATGGTCCTGCAGGACACCTGGCTGTTCGGCGGCACCATCGCCGAGAACATCGCCTACGGCAGGCAGAACGCCACCCGCGAGGAAGTGGTGGCCGCGGCGAAGGCCGCGCACGTCGACCACTTCGCCCGCAGCCTGCCCGACGGCTACGACACCGTCATCGACGACGAGGGCACCGGGGTCAGCGCGGGGGAGAAGCAGCTGATCACCATCGCGCGGGCGTTCCTCGCCGACCCGGCGATCCTCATCCTGGACGAGGCGACCAGCTCCGTCGACACCCGCACCGAGGCGCTCATCCAGCGCGCCATGGCCACGTTGCGCACCGGCCGCACCGCGTTCGTCATCGCGCACCGGCTCTCCACCATCCGCGACGCCGATGTGATCCTGGTGCTGGAGCGCGGCGACATCGTCGAACAGGGCACCCACGACGAACTGGTCGCGAAGGGCGGCGCCTACGCGCGACTGCACCAGGCCCAGTTCACCGGACCGGCCGAAGTGGGCTGAACACCGACGGGAGGACCATGCGCAGTGCGGGGATCGTCGACGGACCGGTGCTGATCACCGGCGGCGGACGCGGGCTCGGCGCGGCCCTGGTGCGGGCGTTCGCCGCCCAGGGCGCCCAGGTCGTGATCGACTACCGGTACAGCCGGGACGCCGCCGAGGAGCTCGCGGCGAGCATCGGCGCGGACCGGGCGCTGGCCGTGCAGGCCGACGTCACCGACGAACGGCAGGTCGCGGACCTGTTCGCGGCGGGCCGGGAGCACTTCGGCACGCCGGTGGCCACCGTGGTCAACAACGCGCTCGCCGACTTCTCCTTCAACGGCGACCAGCGCTCCCCGGCGGACCGCATCCGCTGGGACGAGTTCGCCGCCCAGTTCGGCGGCACCGTCCGCGGCGCGCTGCACACCGTGCAGGCCGCGCTGCCCGGGATGCGGGAGCGCGGCGCCGGGCGGGTCGTCAACATCGGCACCAACCTGTTCCAGCACCCCGTGGTGCCCTACCACGACTACACGGCGGGCAAGGCCGCGCTGCTGTCGCTGACCCGCACCCTCGCCGCCGACCTCGGGCCGGAGGGGATCCTGGTGAACATGGTCTCCGGCGGGTTGCTGCGCACCACCGACGCCAGCGCCGCCACCCCCGAGGCCGTCTTCGACGGGATCGCCGCGGGCACCCCGCTGCGGCGGGTCGTCACCCCGGAGGAGTTCGCCGACGCGGTGCTGTTCTTCGCCTCCCCGTGGTCTCGGGCGGTCACCGGCCAGAACCTCGTCGTCGACGGCGGTCTCGTCAACGGGTGACGTCGCACCGACCTCGGGAGTCGGGGGCGGGTTCCCCGGTGAACCAGGCGGGGGCGAGGTGGCGGAAGCGGTCGGGCGGGAGGTTCCCGGCTCCCGCGGGGAGGGCGCCGAACACGGGCGCTCCGGTGACGCGGGGGAGTTCGGCGAGGTTGCACCGCTCGGCCTGGTCGAGCTCGGCCGGGACCGAACCGAGCACCAGTCCCGGTTCCAGCCCGCGGGAGCGCAGCGCGCCGACCGCCAGCTCGGTGTGGTTGAGCGTGCCCAGGCCCAGCCCGGTCACCAGCACCACCCGCACCGGGTGGTCCCGGGCGAGGTCCACGGCCAGGTCCAGCACCGTCCCGCCCGCCGTGTCGAGGCGCACCAGCACTCCGCCGGCCCCTTCCACGAGCACCGGGTCGTGCCCGCGGGCGAGCTCGCGGATGCGGGCGGCGTGCGCGGCGACCGGCGGGATCTCGACGCCGCGCAACCGAGCCGCGGTGTCCGGCGCGAGCGGGTCCGCCAGCCGCACGAGTTCGGCGACCGCGCACCCGGCGAGCGCCCGCACCACGTCCACGTCGGGCCGGTCGGTCCCGACGCCGGTCTGCGCGGGCTTCACCACGAGCGCCTGCGGCCCGGCGCGGACCGCGAGCGCCGCGGTCGCCACGGTCTTGCCGACCCCGGTGCCGGTACCGGTCACGACGGTGATCACGCGCTCCACCGCCCTGCCGCGCGCTGCTCGCCGACGACCCGCGCGAGCACGTCGACCGCCCGCGACCAGTCCGCCTCGCCGAGCCCGGCCGAAGTGGTGGCGCGCAGCCGGGACACCCCGTCCGGCACCGACGGCGGCCGGAAGCACCCGACCCGGACCCCGGCGGCCAGCACCGCGGCCTGCGCGGCGAGTGCGGACCGCGGCGACGGCATCGGCACCGACAGCACCGCGCCCGCCGACCGCGGCACGCCGAGCCGTGCGGCCAGTGCCGCCCCGCGCTCGTGGATCAGCGCGGGCAGCCCGGGATTCCGCCGCAGCAACCGCAGCGCGGCCAGCGCGCCCGCCGCCGGTGCCGGGGCCAGTGCGGTGTCGAAGACGAACGGGCGCGCCCGGTTGACCAGGTGGTCGATCAGCGCCGCCGAGCCGAGCACCGCGCCGCCCATCGCGCCGAACGATTTCGACAGCGTCGCGGTCACCACCACGTGCGGATGCCCGGCCAGCCCGCGCGCGTGCACGAGCCCGCGCCCGCCGTGCCCGGCGACGCCGAGCCCGTGCGCCTCGTCGACGACGAGCAGCGCGTCGTGCTCGGCGCACACCGCCGCCAGCTCCGGCAGCGGTGCCGCGTCCCCGAGCACCGAGAAGATCGACTCGGTGAGCACCAGCGCCCGCCGCCCGCCCGCCGCGGCCAGCGCCGCGCGGACCGCGGCCACGTCGTGGTGCGGGACCACCTCGATCGCCGCCCGGGACAGCCGGGCCGCGTCGATCAGCGAGGCGTGCGCGTGCGCGTCGGAGACGATCAGCGCGTCCTTCCCGGCCAGCGCGGTGACCGCGGCCAGGTTCGCCTGGTAGCCGGTGGAGAGCACCAGCGCCGACTCCCGGCCCGCGAACCCGGCGAGCTCCTGCTCCAGTTCGGCGTGCAGCGTCGTGGTGCCGGTGACCAGCCGCGACGCGCCCGCACCGGCACCCCACTCCCAGCCGGCCGCGGCGGCGGCACGCCGCACCTCCGGGTGGCGGCGCAACCCGAGGTAGTCGTTGCCCGCGAGGTCCAGCAGCTCCTCGTCGGCCGCCCGCGGCCGCAGCTCGCGCTGCAACCCGGCGCGTTCCCGCTCGGCCCGCTGCGCGGCGAGCCAGTCGTCCCAGCCGCTCATCCCGCCTCCGCCGCGGCGGCGATGGCGGCGCACACGGCCGCGATGTCCGCGTCGTCGCACACGTACGGCGGCATCGTGTAGATCAGGTCGCGGAACGGCCGCAGCCACACCCCGTGCGCCAGCGCCGCCTCGGTCGCCCGTGCCATGTCCACCTGGTGGTCGAGCCGCACCACCCCGACCGCGCCGAGCACCCGCACCTCGGCGGCCGGAATGCGGTGCAGCGCCTGCAAACCCGCGCCGATCCGCCGCACCCGACCCGACCAGTCCGAAGTGGACAGCAGGTCGAGTGCGGCGCAGGCGACCGCGCACGCCAGCGGGTTCCCCATGAAGGTCGGGCCGTGCAGCAGCGCACCCGACTCGGACGCGGACACGCCCCGCGCGACCTCGGTGCTGCACACCGCCGCGGCCAGCGACAGGTAGCCGCCGGTGAGCGCCTTGCCGACGCACATCACGTCCGGGCGCACCCCGGCGGCGTCGGCGGCGAAGAAGTGCCCGGTGCGGCCGAACCCGGTGGCGATCTCGTCGAAGATCAGCACGAGCCCGTGCTCGTCGGCGACCTCGCGGAACACCCGCAGGCAGGCGGGGGAGTACGGCCGCATCCCGCCCGCGCCCTGCAGCAGCGGTTCGACGACGAGCCCGGCGAGCCGGTCGGCGTGCTCGGCGGCGAGCGCCCGGAACCGCTGCGCCCACGCCGGAACCTCGGCGTCGTGCTCCGGTGGCAGGTCGCCGAACACCTGCGGCGGCAGCAGCCCGGACCACATCGAGTGCATGCCGCCCACCGGATCGCACACGCTCATGCAGTCGAAGGTGTCGCCGTGGTAGCCGCCGCGGACGGTGAGGAACCGGTTCCGGGCGGGTCGGCCGGTGCCGCGCTGGTGCTGCAACGCCATCTTCATCGCCACTTCCACCGCCACCGAACCGGAATCGGCGAGGAAGACGTGGTCGAGCCCGGTGAGCTCCACGAGCCGCCCGGCGAGTTCGACCGCCGGTTCGTGGGTGAGGCCGCCGAACATGACGTGCGACATCCGGTCGACCTGCCTGCGCACCGCCTCGTCCAGCACCGGGTGCCGGTAGCCGTGCACCGCCGACCACCAGGAGGACATCCCGTCCACCACCGGCCCGATCCCGTCCAGGGTGATCCTGCTGCCGGTCGCGCCGGTGACCAGCCGCGCCGGCGCCGGATCGGTCATCGACGAGTACGGGTGCCACAGCTGCGCCCGGTCCCGCCGGAGCAGCGCGCCGCCGTCCGCGGTCACGCGTTCGGCAGCACGTCGGTGCCCGCGCCGCGGCGGCGGATCGCGGGCTCGGCCCGCTGCGCGAGGTCCTGCTCGGACCCGAGGACCACGAAGCCGCCGTCGCGGATCAGCTCCAGGTCCCGCTCGGCCTCCTGCCCCTCGGAGGTCAGGTAGTCGCCGAGGAAGATCGAGTTCGCCAGGTGCAGCGCGATCGACTGCACCGACCGCAGGTGCAGCTCGCGGCCGCCGGCGATGCGGATCTCCCGGTCCGGGCAGACGAACCGCGCCATCGCCAGCACCAGCAGGCAGCGGGTGGGGGTGAGGTCCCAGGTGTGCTGGAGCGGGGTGCCGTCGAACGGGATCAGGAAGTTCACCGGGATCGAGTCGGAATCCAGCTCGCGCAGCGCGAACAGCGCTTCCACCAGCTGCTCGTCCGTCTCGCCGAGCCCGGCGATGAGCCCGGAGCAGGGGGAGAGCCCGGCGTCCTTCGCGCGCTGCACGGTGTCCACCCGGTCCGCGTAGGTGTGGGTCTGCACGATCTCGGCGTGGTGGCTCTCGGCGGTGTTGATGTTGTGGTTGTAGGCGTCGACCCCGGCGTCCTTGAGCCGCTGCGCCTGGCCGTCCTTGAGCAGTCCGAGGCAGGCGCAGACCTCCACGTCCGGGTGCTGCCGCTTGAGCGCGCCCGCCAGGTCGGCGACCTTGTCGACGTCCCGGTCGGAGGGACCGCGTCCGGAGGCGACCAGGCACACCCGGCAGGCCCCGCCGTGCAGGCCCGCCGCGGCCTGGTCGAGCGTGGCGTCCTGGGACAGCCAGGAGTACTTCAGGATGGGGGCGCTGGAGCCGAGCGCCTGCGAGCAGTAGTTGCAGTTCTCCGGGCACAGCCCCGATTTCAGGTTCACCAGGTAGTTGACCTTCACGGTGTTGCCGAAGTGCGCGCGGCGCAGCCGGCCCGCCGCGGCCACCACGTGCAGCAGCTCGGCGTCGGCGGCGCGCAGCACCGCGAGCGCGTCGTCGGGGCCGGCCGGGCTGCCCGCGAGGATCGCGTCGGCGAGCCGGTCGAAGTCGCTGGTCATCGTTGCTCCAGAGGTCGGCGACCTGAACACCGTTCAGGTGAACGGCGTTCAGGTTAAACTGGAGGTGCCGGACCGTCAACGGGAGGAACCACGTGCGCTACCACCGCGGCGACGTCATCGACCGCGCCCTCGCGGTCCTGGACGACTACGGGCTCGAATCGCTGACCATGCGGCGGCTGGCCGCCGAACTCGGCGTGCAGCCCAGCGCGCTCTACCACCACGTGCCGAACAAGCAGTCGTTGCTGGCCGCCGTCGCCGACGAGATCGTGCGCCGCGGGCGGCGGCCGCACCGCGCCCGCGAGTGGGACGCCCGGGTGGTGGAGATCTGCACCGAACTGCGCGACGCGATGCTCGCCTACCGCGACGGCGCCGAAGTCGTCGCCACCGCCCACACCTTCGGCCTCGGCGAGGACGAACCGGCGGGCAGGCTGCGGGCCGCGCTCACCGACGGGGGACTGCCCGCCGAACTGGTCGACGTCGCCACCCGCACCTTCCTGCACCTCGTGTTCGGCCACACCAACGAGGAGCAGACCGCGCTGCAAGCCGCCAGCGCGGGCGCCATCGACCGCGAACCCGGCGGGCACGCCGACTTCGAGCAGAGCCTCGACCTCGTCCTCGACGGCCTCCGCGCCCGGGTCGACTGATCTGGAGTTCCTTAGTGGTGCTCGGTTCGCGTAGCACCGGGGTGGCGGAACCGCACTGCCCGTCCCTGAACCTGCCCGGCGGGTCGTGTCGGTTTCCTGTCAGCGGCGGAGCCGCTGAGCCGACGACCACCTGAGACACCGGCACCGCCGCGGGTTCTCAGCGGCTTCCTCGCGAGGACAGCGATGTCGCCGTGTGTTGGACATACATCAGACATCGATCCCGCAGCGAGGAAGTCGCTGAGGTTCCGCCACCCGAGCACTACGCGGCAGAAGTAGCGAGACAGGCAGTGTCGCGGGCGATCCGGCTCAGGGGCGCAGGGCGTAGAAGTGGATCGGGGTGTTCGGGACGAAGCCGATGCGCGGGTAGACGGGGGCGCCCGCTGCGGTGGCGTGCAGGGTCGCACGGGTGAGGCCGGTGGCGCGGGCGCCCTCGTGCAGCGCCTTGCGCGTGACCGCCTCGCCGAAGCCCTGCCGCTCCTGCTCCGGATCGGTGGCCACCAGCACCACGAACAGCCTGCCCGCGCACGGGACGGTCGCGGCCGCCGTCACCGGTACGCCGTCCCGCAACCCGAGGTAGGCGTGCACGTCGGTGCGCCACAGCCGCGAACCGGCCAGCCCGTCCCGGCCGTCGGCGAGCGGGAAGCCGTAGGCGCGGGAGTTCAGGTCCGCGTAGGCCAGCAGCTGCTCCTCGGTGCGGACCCGCACGAACTCCAGCAGCGGGTGCTCGGGGTCCGGCAGCGGCAGGACGTCGCCCGCCATGCCGGCGCCGGAGAACGCCAGGTCCAGCCCGGCGCGCTCGGCGGCCGCGGGCAGCTCGGCGCGGGCCGCCGGGTCCAGCAGGTCCTCGAACAGCCACAGGAACCCGGTGCCCTGCTTCTCCCGCATGATCGCCGCGGCCTGCGCCAGCCGCTCCGGGAGCAGGTCCGCGCCGAGGCCGTGCTCGGTCAAGGTGACGCAGTTCCAGAACGCGAACCGCGACTCCGCCCAGCGCACCGCCACACCCGGCAGGTCGCGCACGTCGGCGGCCGGGTCGGCGTCGAGCACCAGGGTGCGCCAGCCGCCGGTCAGCTGATGCAGGGATTCCACCGCTGCCGCGTCGATCGCCGTCATCGTCCGCACCTCCCGTTCGGGGCACACCTGGTGATCTCATCGTAGCAATGCGTGATCAGCTGGAAGGCGGGTTCGGCTGGGCCTTCCGTGGGTTCCGCAGGTCCGTCCCACGCGGCCGACCTGCGCGGCGGGGCGGCGTGGCAGGGTGATCGACGACGGGAATTCCTCGACTGCGGCGGGAGTGTCGGCATGGCGGAAGCGGTGCGGGAAGATCTGCGCGACGGCGAGCTCACCTGGCTGGACGCCACCGCGCAGGCCGAGCTGGTCCGCCGCGGCGAGGTGTCTCCGCGGGAACTCGTCGAAGCCGCCGTGGACCGCATCGAGCGCGTCGACGGCGAGCTCAACTCGGTGATCACCCCGCTGTTCGAGAAGGCGCTGGCGCAGGCCGCCGACCCGGACCTGCCCGCCGGGCCGTTCCGCGGCGTGCCGATGCTGCTCAAGGACGCCGTCTGCCACTCGGCGGGCGACCCGCTGCACGCCGGGCTCCGGGTGCTGCGCGACGCGGGATGGGTCGAGCAGGAGGACTCGCACCTGGCGGCCCGGTTCCGCGCCGCCGGATTCGTGTTCTGCGGCAAGACGAACCTGTCCGAACTGGCCATGAGCATCACCACCGAACCGCTCGCGCACGGGCCGACGCGCAACCCCTGGAACCCGGCGCATTCGCCGGGCGGTTCCAGCGGTGGCGCGGCCGCCGCCGTCGCCGCCGGACTCGTCCCCGTCGCGCACGCCAACGACATGGCCGGATCGATCCGCATCCCGGCGAGCAGCTGCGGGCTCGTCGGGCTGAAGCCGACCAGGGCCCGCACCTCCCTCGGCCCCGGCCACGGCGAGTACTGGGGTCCGGTGACGCACGAGCACGTGCTCACCCGCTCGGTGCGGGACACGGCCGCGGTGCTCGACGCGATCGCCGGGATGGCGCCCGGCGATCCGTACACCGCGCCACCGCCCGCCCGGCCGTACCGCGACGAGGTCCAGGCTGAGCCCGGCGCGCTGCGCATCGGCTTCCGCACCGAACGGCCCGGCGGCGGACCGGTGCACCCGGACTGCGCGGCCGCCGTCGACGGGGCCGCCCGGTCGCTGGCCGAGCTCGGCCACCACGTGGCGCCCACCGCGGCCGCCCCGCTGGACGACGCCGAGCCGATGGCCTCGATGGCGACCGTGTTCGGCGCCACCGCCGCCTGGGAGCTGGAGCGCTGGTCGCAGCGCCTCGGCAGGCGCATCGAGCTGACCGAGCTGGAGCCGATGACCGCGCTGCTAGCCGAGCAGGGCGCCGCGGTGACCGCCGCGCAGTGGCTCGCGGGCATGGCCTCCGCGCAGGCCTGGTCCCGCAGGCTCGCCGCGCTGTGGGAGGACGAGTTCGACGTGCTGCTCGTGCCCACCCTGCCGGAACCGCCCGCCCCGCTCGGCCTGCTCGCACCCGAGCAGGACCCGCTGGTGCTGCTCGCGGAGACCGCCGCGCGCATCGCGTTCACCGCGCCGTTCAACCTCACCGGGCAGCCCGCGATCTCGCTGCCGCTGCACCGCGCCGATGGCCTGCCGATCGGCGTGCAGCTCGTCGCCGCCTACGGGCGGGAGGACGTGCTGATCCGGCTCGCCGCCCAGCTGGAGCGGGCGGTGCCGTGGTCGGACGCGCGGCCGCCGATTTCCGCGTAGCCGCGCGTGATCGCGCTCCGCGTACCGTGGTCGGTGGTTCCGGAACCGGCGCGGTCCGCAGTCCGCGCCGCCGGAACCGGGCGCTCCCGAGCGACGAGAGGACCTCGATGACCACCACCGGCGACCGGACCTCCACCCCCGACACCGACGACTCCGCCGTCTCGACCGACGTGCTGATCCGGCGCCCGCTGCCACCGGAGCTCATGGCGCGCGGTACCGACCCGTTCGCCCCGCCACCCGGCCTCGACGAGGTGCGGGCGCAGGGCCCGGTGGCGGGCGTGCGGCTGCGCAACGGCGCGCACCTGTGGATGGTCACCGGGTTCGCCGAATCGAAGGCGCTGCTCACCGACGAGCGGTTCAGCGCCGACACCCACCGCCACCCCAACGCCATGCAGCTCGACCCCGAGCAGGTGGTGGCCCACCAGGCCGCCGTCGCCGCGGGCACCGGCGGCTGCCCGGTCACCGACCGGCCGTCCACCAGCGGCCGGTTCATCTTCATGGACCCGCCCGAGCACACCCGGCTGCGCAAGCTGCTCGTCGGCCAGTTCACCGTGCGGCGGATGCGGGCGCTCGAAGCCAGGGTGCGGGAGATCGCCGTCGAGCACGTCGAGGCGATGCGGGCCGCGGGCGCCCCGGCCGACCTGGTGGCCGACTTCGCGCTGCCGCTGCCCTCGCTGGTGATCTGCGAACTGCTCGGCGTCGCCCCCGCCGACCGCGACGGGTTCCAGGACCGCACCGCCGTGCTGGTGAACCTGGACGCGGACGAGGCCACCCGGTTGCGGGCCTACGCCGAGCAGGACGAGTTCATGCGCGGCCTCGTCGCGGACAAGCGGGCCCACCCCACCGACGACCTGATCTCCGGGCTGGTGCACGGCGACGCGGACCCGGCGCTGACCGACCGGGAGCTGGTCGACATCGCCTCGATGCTGCTCGGCGCGGGGCACGAGACCACCGCGAACATGCTCGCTCTCGGCACCTTCGCGCTGCTGGAGCACCCGGACCAGCTCGCGGCGCTGCGCGCGGAACCCGGCCTGATCGACACCGCGGTGGAGGAGCTGCTGCGCTACCTGTCCGTGGTGCACACCGGGCCGGTGCGGGTCGCGGTGCAGGACGTCGAGCTGGGCGGGGTCACCGTCCGCGCCGGGGACACCGTGATGGTGTCGCTGCCCGAAGTGGACCGGGACCCCGGCCGCTGGCCCGAACCGGACCGGCTGGACGTGCGGCGCACCCGCAACCACCACTTGGCGTTCGGGCACGGCGTGCACCAGTGCCTGGGGCAGCAGCTGGCGCGGGTGGAACTGCGCATCGGGCTGGCGGAACTGCTGGCGCGGCTGCCCGGGCTGCGGCTGGCCGTCCCGCCCGCGGAGGTCGGGCTGCGCACCGAGATGGTCATCTACGGGGTGCACTCGCTGCCGGTGGCCTGGGACTGACGGGCGGTCGTGCCGCCCGGGCGCGTGCGGTGCGGCTCCGGGTGCGGCGCGGCTGGTGGTGCGGCGGCGGCGAGGTCGGTGGTGCGGACGGCTCGCGGCGAGGACCGGTCCGCCCGACCCGGCCCGCTCGGGCGTCCGTCCGCCGAGTCTCAGGTCCGCTGAGGCTCAAGTCCGCCGAGCATCCGATCCGCCCGACGTCCGGCCCGTCGGGGAGCATTGTCCACCCGGGTGCCTGGTCAGCCCGGGTGCCTGGTCCTTCGGGGATCATGGTCCGCCCGGGCGTCCGGCCCGCCGGGGCGCCCGGTCCGACCGGGCGCCTGCTCCGCCGAGCCCTGCTCCGCCGAGCCCTGGTTCGCCGAGTCCTGCCCTGCCGAGTGCTAGCCCGCCGAGCTCTGCCCCGCCCGGCTCGTCGATCCGTGCTCGCTTCCCGCGGTCGGCCGGGCGTCCTCCTTCATGCCGCGCGCCTCCGCTTTGAGCACTCGCGCGGACTGGCCCAGCGAACGGGCCATCTCCGGCAGCTTGCTGGAGCCGAACAGCAGCACCAGCACGCCCGCGATGAGCACCAGCTCCCATCCACCCGGCATGCTCATGGTCTCGTCCCTCTCGTCGTCGCGTTCCCCCGATCCGGTCTCCCACAGTGGCACACCGCCGGCCGCGCACCGCGCTCACCTCGGCGGGCCGCCGGGAACGCCCGAGTACTCTGTCGCTCGTCGTGCGGGCCTGCTTCCCGCGGGCAGCGGAAGCAGCGGCCCGGCTCCGGGCGCGGGGTGAGGAGAGCGCGTGGTCGGCGACGGTGGTTCGAAGTCCGGCCGCACCATCCGGTTCCGCGGTGATCTCGCCGACGCCGAGCAGGTCCTCCCGATGCCGCCGACCGGGCCGCCGGTCCGGCGCCGCGGCTCGCGGGCGCTGCGCGCGGCGGGGCGCACCCTGGTGGCGCTCGTCTCGACGCTGGTGCTGCTGGTGACCGGTTACGGCTGGAACACCCTCGGCGCGCTCCGCGGCGGGCTGGCGACCAGCGACGTGACGGCGGGGGCCAAGGCGGACGGCTCGCTGGACGTCCTGCTGGTCGGCTTGGACGGCCGGACCGACGCGCACGGCGATCCGTTGCCGCCGGAGGTGCTGCGCGAGCTGCACACCGAGGACAGCGGTTCCAGCCTCACCGACACGCTGATCCTGCTGCACGTGCCCGCGGACCGGTCGCGGGCGGTGGCGTACTCGCTGCCGCGCGATTCGTACGTGGACGTGCCGGGCCACGGCCACCACAAGATCAATTCTGCGTACGGGCGGGGCAAGGCGGCGGAGCGGAAGCGGTTGGAGGCCCAGGGCGTCACCGATCCCGCGGCGCTGGAGCGCGGTTCCGCCGACGGCGGCCGCAAGCTGCTGGTGCGGACCGTGCAGCAGCTCACCGGCGTCGACGTGGACCACTACGCCGAGGTGAACCTGCTGGGCTTCTACCAGCTCACCAAGGCGATCGGCGGCGTCGAGGTCTGCTTGAACGACGCGGTGGACGACCCGTACTCGGGGGCCCGCTTCGCCGCCGGGCGCCAGCGCATCTCCGGCGGGGACGCGCTGGCCTTCGTGCGCCAGCGGCACGGGCTGCTGCGCGGCGACCTGGACCGGGTGCAGCGGCAGCAGGCGTTCCTGGCGGGGCTGGCCCGCGCGATGCTCGCCACCGGGACGCTGGCGAACCCGGCGAAGCTGGACCGGATCTTCACGGCGGTGGAGCAGTCCGTGGTGCTCGACGAGGGCTGGGACCCGCTGGCCTTCGCCGCGGACCTGCGCGGTCTCGCGGGCGGCGACATCACCTTCGGCACCATCCCCGTGGAGGACCCCGAGCACGACACGCCCGACGGGCAGGCCGTGCAGGTCAACCCGCACAAGGTGCAGCTGACCATCGGCCGGGTCAACGACGGGCTGCCCGCCGCGCCGCCGCGCCCCGTCGCGCTGGAGAGCGCCGTGGCCGACGTGCTCAACGGCACCGACACCGGCGGCATGGCCGGTCGCGTGCAGGCCGAGCTCGGCGCCGAGGACATCGCCGTCGGCGAGGTCGCGGACGGGCCGCTCACCGCCACCTCGCGGGTCACCCACCATCCGGACGACGCCGAGGTGGCGGCGTTCATCGCCGAACACCTCGGCGGCCTGGCGACCGCGGCCGATCCGGCGCAGCCGCGCGGGCACGTGCAGGTGCTGCTGGGCGCGGACTACGACGATCCGAACGTCGGCGAACTCGCCCCGGCCCCGCTGATCCGCCTCGACGGCCACCAGGTGCAGCGCTCCGGCGCCGCTGCGGACGTGATCACCGCGGACGGCATCCCCTGCATCAACTGAGCGCCCCGGGTGGCCCCGTCCGGCAGCCGGGCCACCCCGGCTGCGGCCGGACGGGTGATCGGGAGCTGCTTCGAGAAGTCGCCGGGCGGGGGACATCCGGCGGGTGATCCGGTATGAAGCGGTGGTCGGTGCGCCGAGGCACCGCTGCGACGCAGGGGGGCGGACGTGGTCCGACGGAGGCTGGGCACCGCGCTGATCGCCGGGACGTTGCTGGCCGGGCTGCTGCCGGGCGGCGCCGCGGCCGAGCCGCGCGCGGGCGGGCTGATCGACCGGGACGAGAAGCTCGCGGGGTACGTCGACCCCGGCTGGTACCGGGACAACGTCCCGTTCGTGGACCTGCCGGACGCGACGGTCGAGGACACCTACTACTACCGCTGGCGCACCTTCAAGGAGGCGCTGAAGTACACCGGCCCGGACGACGGCTGGATCGTCTCCGAATTCCTCGGCCCCGTCGGCTATTCCGCGCCGGGCGGCGGGATCTCCGCCGCCGCGGGGCACCACGTCTACGAGGGCCGGTGGCTGCGCGACACCCGCTACTTGGACGACTACCTCGACTACTGGCTCTCCGGCAGCGGTGCCGGGCCGAAGCCCGCGACCGAGGAGCTGAACCCGAACACGACCGACTGGGCGCACCAGTACTCGTTCTGGATCGCCGACGCCGTCGTCGCCCGCGCCTCCGTCGACGGGCGCTGGGACCGCGCCGCCGCGGAGCTGCCCGCGCTGGAGGAGCAGTGGCACGGCTGGGACCCGCAGTTCGACGCGGATCTCGGGCTGTACTGGCAGACCCCGGTGTGGGACGCGATGGAGTACACCGCGAGCTCCTACCAGAGCGATGACCCGTACCACGGCGGCGAAGGCTTCCGGCCGACGCTGAACGCCTACCAGTACGGCGATGCGAAGGCGATCGCGAGCCTGCTGCGCCGCACCGGGGATGACGCCGGAGCCGCGGACTACGAGCGCCGCGCCGACCAGCTCAAGTCCACTGTGGACGAGAAGCTGCTGGACGACGGCTTCTACAAGCACGTGATGCGCGACGGGAACCCGGACCGCACCCCGATCTCGGACCGCGAGCAGATGGGCTTCGTGCCCTGGTACTTCGGCATGGCCGGGCCGGAGCGCGCCGGCGCGTGGGACCAGCTGACCGACCCGGAGGGCTTCGCCGCCGCGCACGGACCGACCACTGTGGAGCGACGCAGTCCCTGGTACCTGCACGAGGCCGAGGAGGGCTGCTGCCGCTGGTCCGGGCCGAGCTGGCCGTACGCGACCAGCCAGACGCTGACCGCGCTGGCGAAGCTGCTCGACGAGCAGCCCGCGCAGCGGCACGTGGACCGGCAGGACTACTACGAGCTGCTGCGCGGCTACGCGCTCACCCAGCGCAAGGACGGCGAGCCCTACGTCGCCGAAGCGCACCACCCCGACGAGGACCGGTGGCTGTACGACTCGCCCGGGCACAGCGAGGACTACAACCACTCCACCTACACCGACCTGGTGCTGTCCGGGCTGCTCGGCATCCGCCCGCAGCAGGACGACACCGTGCGGATCGCCCCGCTCGTCCCCGGCGACTGGGACCACTTCGCGGTGGAGGACGTCGCGTACCACGGGCACGACCTGAGCGTGGTGTGGGACCGGGACGGCCGGCACTACGGCACGGGCGCCGGGCTGCGCGTGCTCGTCGACGGCGCCGAGGTGCACCGGCAGGACGACCTGGCTCCGGTGCGGCTGCCGGTCGCGGGCCGGGCGCCGGACCTCCCGGAGCAGGTCGACGACCTGGTCAACG
Organism: Saccharopolyspora sp. NPDC047091; assembly: GCF_040643635.1. NCBI lineage: Bacteria > Bacillati > Actinomycetota > Actinomycetes > Pseudonocardiales > Pseudonocardiaceae > Saccharopolyspora > Saccharopolyspora sp. NPDC047091. The sequence continues at coordinate 17,485 of NZ_JBEYUS010000014.1, read as the reverse complement.
CGGACGGCGAGGGGTTCCCGACGGCCACCGCCACCTACTCCGGGGAAGGCGACGAACCGGGTGAGGCGATCGACGGGCAGGACTTCCACCTCGACCGGCCCGGCACCCGGTGGACGAACCACGGCAGCCCGAACGCCATCGACCACCTGCAGGTCGAGACGGCCGAGCCGATCGACGTCTCGGACGTGCGGATCTCGTTCTACGACGACGGCGGCGAGGTGCGCACCCCCGACTCGTACCGGCTGCAGTACCGGCGCGGCGCGGAGTGGGTGGACCTGCCGACGAGCCCGCCGGTCCCCGGCGAACCCGCCCGCGTGCGGCCGGACCCGCCGGTGCGCACCGACGCGTTGCGGATCACCCCGGAGCGCGCGGACGGCGGAGCCGTCGGCATCACCGAGCTCCAGTCCTGGCGCACCACCACCTGAGGTGAATGGCCCATTCGCCCAAGGGGATCGGGCTGGTGGGCCATTCACCTCGGTGTTCAGGCCACGGGTTCGGGGGAGCCGGTGAGGGCGCGCAGCACGTCGGCGGGCGCGGGACGGGTGGCGAGCTCCGCCGCGACGGCCGCGGCCCGCTCCGCGTACGACGGATCGGACAGCACCCGCTCGATCGCGGCGGCGATCCCGGCGGGGGAGTCGACGACCACCGCGACCCCGGCGGCTTCCGCCCGCGCCGCGTTGACCGGCTGATCCGCGCCCTGCGGGCACAGCACCAGCGGAACCCCGCGGCTCAACGCGCCGAGCACGGTGCCCGAACCACCGGCGCCCACCACCACGCCCACCCCGTCGAGCAGGTCGTCCAGCGGCGCGAACGGCACGTAGTGGATCTCGGCGCCGGAGTCGCGCACCTCGTCGGCGCGCGCCGCGTTCGGCCCCGCGCCGTGGGACATGCCCAGCGTGACGCGCAGGTTCAGCGGCCTGCTCGACACGGCCGCGACGAACTCGTCCAGCACCCGCGGGTCGGAGAACACGGTGCCCAGCGTGACGAGCGCGGTCGGCCGGTCCGCGGCCGCGAAGCCGCGCTGCGGTGCCTCCCGGCCTTCCGGGCGGCGGTGCGCCCGGCCGCGCATCGGCAGCGGCGGCACCGCGCTGGACCAGCCCGGCTCCTGCAACTCCTCCGGCCACGGGTCCAGGTAGGTGGTGGGCGGTTCGACGACGATCCCGCGTTCGTCGTGGTGGCGGGCCGCCGAAGCCTCGATCAGCTCGGCGAGCTCGGGCGGTACCGCCGGGCCGATTCCCGCCTGGTGCCAAGGAATTCCGAGCGCGGCGGCGACGAACGGGCCGAGGGCGTCGTAGTACTCGGCGATCACCAGGTCCGGCGCCCAGTCCCGCGCGCGTTCGATCGACTCGGCACCGCCGAGCTCCAGGCGGCAGGCGCCGAAGACCTCGCCGACGACCTCCGGCGTCGGGCGCATCACGTCGGTCCCGGTGCGGCGCGCGGCTTCGGTGGTGAACTCGATCGCGGTCGGACCGGCGGCGAGCAGCTCCACCTCGGCCGCCAGCTCGTCCTCGACGGCGGGCCGCATGTCGCCGCTGGTGAGCACCGCGGCCTGGTGCCCGTCGGCGAGCGCGGCCTCGATCAGCGGGGCGAGCGGAAGAAGGTGGCCGTAGGCGGGGACGGCGCTGAACAGCACGCGCACGGGGCGACTCCAAGAGCTGAAGGGGGCGCGCGGTGTCGCGCGCTCGACCGGTGGCGCCGCGGCGCCACCGGCTCCCACGCTAAGGATGGGGCCGGTGGCACCTGCCGGGAAGGGCCGGAATTCCCTTCTCCGCGGGGAAAATCCTCGCCGGTCAGCGCGGCCGGGCGGGCACGCCCCAGCTGGCGAGCAGGCCCAGCGCCTCGCGGGAGGGCGAGCCGGGTTCGGCGGTGTAGACGAACAGGGTGGTGTCCGGATCGCCGGGCAATGCGAAGGTCTCGTACTCGACGGTGAGCTCGCCGACCACCGGGTGCCGCAGCCGCTTCGACCCGTGGGTGCGCTGGTGCACCCGGTGCTCGTCCCACCACCGGCCGAATTCGCGGCTGCCCGCGCGCAGTTCGGCGACCAGGGCGATCGCCGCCCGGTCCGCGGGGTCGGCGCCGACGTCGAGGCGCAGGCTCTCCACGGTGGCCCGCGCGTGCACCTCCCAGTCGGCGAACAGCTCCCGCGCGCCGTCGTCCAGGAACATCCAGCGCGCGTAGTTGCGCCGCGCCGCGGGCATCCGCTCGAAGTCGGTGAACAGCGCCCGCGCCATCCGGTTGCTCGCGAGCACGTCGGTGCGCCTGCCGAGCACCAGCGCCGGTTCCCCGTCCAGCGAGTCGAGCAACTGGTGGACGCCGGGCCGCAGCCGCTGCACCGAGTTCGGCCGGCTGCGGGGGCTCGCGGTCCGGCCGACGAGGGTCTCCAGGTGCGCGCGGCCCGCGGCGTCCAGGTCGAGCGCCCGTCCGATCGCCGCGACCACGGCGGGCGAGGGCACGATCCGCCGTCCCTGTTCGAGCCGCGCGTAGTAGTCGGTGGACACCCCGGCCAGCAGCGCGACCTCTTCGCGCCGCAGCCCGGGGACGCGCCGCACCCGCCCATCGGCGGGCAGACCCGCGCGGGCGGGATCACCGAGGCCGCGGGCGCGGCGCAGGAAGTCGGCGAGTTCGCGGTTGTGCTGGGCCATGCCCGCGATTCTGCCGCCGCCCGGGTCCCCGCGCGGGCGTGCGGGTGGACCTCCGAGTCCCAGGTTCGCGGGTCCGCGCCCCGGCAGGGCGCGCGCGGCACCGATTCCGGCGATCTCCGGCGACCAGGCTGGGGGTCGAGCCGGGGGAGGAACCCCCGCCGAGACCGGGAGGCGCCCGATGCGCAAGGTTCTGATCGTCATGTCCGCCGCCGACACCTGGATCCGCACCGACGGGTCGGCCTACCCGACGGGGTATTGGGCGGAGGAGCTCGCCGCGCCGCACGCGGAGTTCACCGCCGCCGGGTTCGCGGTGGACTTCGCCTCGCCGGGCGGGGTGCTGCAGCCGCTGGACCGGCACAGCGCCGACCCGGAGATCGCCGGGCCGGAGTGCGCGCGCCACGTCGAGCACGCGGCGGCCGCGCTGCGCGAGTTCGGCCCGCTGCTGCCGCTGGCGGAGGTGGTGCTCGACGACTACGCGGCGATCGTGCTGCCCGGCGGGCACGGGCCGGTGGTGGACCTGCACGAGGACGCCGACCTCGGCCGGCTGCTGGTGGCGGCGGACCGCGCGGGGGTCGCCATCGCCGCCGTCTGCCACGGCCCGGCCGCGCTGCTCAGCGCCGTGGACGAGGCGGGGGACTGGCGGTTCGCGCGGCGGCGGATGGCCGCGTTCACCGACGAGGAGGAGCGGCTCTTCGGCACCGCGGACGGCGCGCCGTGGCTGCTGGCGAGCCGGTTGCGGGAGCGGGGTGCGGTGCACGAGGGCGGGCCCGCCTACCAGCCGTTCACCGTGCGGGACGGGAACCTGTTCACCGGTCAGAACCCGGCGTCGAGCGGTCCGATGGCGCGGGAGGTGCTGGCGGCGCTGTGACCCCGGGCGGGCCGCCACCCGGTCCTCGTCCTGAGCTGGGCAGGGACGTGATCCGGGTCGCGCCCGCGAGCGGGTTGCGGCGACCGGTGCAGGCGGTTGCCCCGTCCGGCGCCGGTCGCCGCCCCACCGGACCAGCGCGCCCGATGATCACACCCGATCGGGCTAAGGGAAAAGATTGAACAATGCACTAGGTCATCACTTCGGCCGAATGTTGATCTACCGCTGGCCGCAATGGTGTGACCGCACGGCGTTGAGCGGAAAAATGAGCTGCCTTCTGATTACCGAACGTGCTGGAGTGAACCTCCGATCGGGGAGTTGTTCATCCGGAAGATGGCACGAGAGCTGGAGGCAAGGCTCATGGCAACCGACATCATTCACGACGGCATTCGGCACTGCGGGAAGGTCTCGCCCTGGAACAGCGATGCCACCTCGCTGTGCGGCAAGTTCTTCCTGCACGCGACCTACGAGGACACGTTCTTCAGCGGCATGCCGACCTGCCCGGAGTGCAAGGCGGCCAAGCGCGGCGGCAAGAAGCTCTGAACCCGGATCGGCGCGGGAGCACCCCGGCCGCGCCACGAGGGTGGCGCGGCCGCGCGCGTCCACTCGGTGGAAGCCGAGACGGGTTCTGTTCGTGTACAGACCGCCAACAGATACAGTGCTGATATGTCAAGGCTGGAGATGTGCGGAATCGACCGCCCCTCGGTGAAGCCGAGGCTGCGATGAGCCCGGCGACCACCGATGAACCCGTCTACGCGTCGTTGGCCGACAAGGCCTACGCGGAGATCTGCGACCGGCTCATCATGCTCGACATCCCGCCCATGACCGCGATCGACGACGTGGCGCTGGCGAAATCGCTGGACGTGGGGCGGACGCCCGTGCGCGAGGCGCTGAAGCGGCTGGAGATCGACCGGCTCGTGGTGTCCTACCCGCGCCGGGGGACCTTCGCGACCGCGGTGGACATCACCGACCTGGCCTACATCTCCGAGCTGCGGGTGCAGCTGGAACCGCTGGCGGCCCGCCGCGCCGCCGAATCCGCGAGCGCCGCCGTGCTGGCCGAGCTGCTGGAGATGGCCGACGAGCTGGACGAGGTCGACGTGCGGTCGCTGAGCCGCGACGAGCTGATGCGCTGGGACCTGCACGTCCACCGCGCGATCTACCGGGCCGCGGGGAACCCGCACCTGGAGGACACCCTGGTGCGCTACGACAACCTCGCCACCCGCATCTTCTGCCTGTTCCTGGAGCGCATGTCGCACTTCGACAGCCACGTCGGCGAGCACTCCGGGCTGCTGCGCGCGATCGGTTCCCGGTCCGCCGACGAGGCCGAGCAGCTGGCCTGCGACCACGTGCTCGGCTTCGAGGAGGCCATCCGCGCGGTGGTGTGATCCGCCGGGCGGAGCGAGGGAGCAGGGCGCCTCGCTCCTTCCGGGACGGGGTCACGGCCGCGGCTGCCGGACCGGGTGCGCGATCACAACCTGGCGGCGAGCCGTCGTCGCCAGCGCCCGAACGACTTGGTCCGGTCGACCGAGAGCACTCCGACCGGTTCGTCCGCGGAATCCAGGTACAGCGCGAGGAACTCGCCGGAGTCGACGTCGCCCTCTTCGATCCGGATCGTGCAGCCGGGGCTCCGGTGCCCGGCGAACTGGATCTTGCTGCCGTACTGGTCGGACCAGAAGTACGGGACCGCGTGGTGCGCCGGGGCGGAGTGCTCGGCGCCGAGCAGTGCGGCGGCCGCGGCCGCCGGGTGCTGCGCGGCGTTGGTCCAGTGCTCCAGCCGCAGCGGTTCGGACGTGTAGTCCCGGTGGGCGTTGGCGCAGTCGCCGACCGCCACCACCTCCGGTACCTCGGTCCGGCCCGCGGCGTCGGTGCGCACGCCGTTCTGCAGCGGGATCCCGGAGCCCTCCAGCCATTCGACGTTCGGCTGCGCCCCGATGCCGACCACGACCACGTCGGCGGGCAGTTCGCGGCCGTCGTCGAGCCGCACGGCGGTCACCCGGGGATCGCCGACGAGTCCGGCGACGCCGGTGCCGACGTGCATCCGCACCCCGTTGCGGGCGTGCAGCCTGCCGCACACCTCGCCCATCTCGGGGCCGAGCGCGCGGTGCAGCGGGACGGCGGCGGCCTCGACCACGTCCACTTCGACGCCGAGCCCGACCGCGGTCGAGGCGATCTCGGCACCGATGAAGCCGGCGCCGATGACGACGAGGCGGGCGCCGGGCACGAGTTCCTTGCGCAGCGCGCGGGCGTCGTCGAGGGTGCGCAAGGTCCGGACGCCCTCCGGAACCGGTCCGGGGAACGGGCGGGCGCGGGCGCCGGTGGCGAGCACGACGGCGTCGGAGGTGATCCGCGCGCCGCCTTCGAGCAGCACGGCGCGGTCCCGGGCGTCCAGGCCGGTGGCCGCGCGGCCCAGCCGCCAGTCCACCTCCAGCGCGGAATCGTCCGGTTCGGTCAGGGCGATGTCGTCCTCGGAGGCGGTGCCCGCGAGGTACTCCTTGGACAGGGGCGGCCGGTCGTAGGGGGCGTGCTCCTCATCGCCGACGACGACGATGCGCCCATCGAAGCCGTGCTCGCGCAGTGCGCGGACCGCGGTGAGGCCGGCGAGCGAGGCTCCGACGACGGTGATCTCGCGCAATCAACTCACCTCTTCCACGACGGCACCGGCGGCGACCTCGACGTCGCTGGTCTCGAGCACGTAGACGAGTCCGTCGTCCACGGCGACCCGGTGGGTTCGCACGGGTTTCTTGGCGGGCGGGCCGCTGGGGCGGCCGGTGCGCAGGTCGAAGCAGGCCGCGTGCAGCGGACATTCGACCGCGCAGCCTTCGAGCCAACCGTCGGAGAGCGAAGCGTCCTGGTGCGTGCAGGTGTCGTCGATGGCGAACAGCTCGCCGTCCACGTTGAACACAGCGATCGCCACCTCGCCCTGCACCCGGGCCGACTCGCCGGGGGGGATGTCGGACAGCGCGCCCACTAGAATCATTCTGGCCTCCTGTTGCAGATGGCGGAACCCGTACTGCAATGCGCAACCGATAGAATGAGGCTCGTCACCTTGGTCGTCAACGATGAAATTCGCCGTCTTCGCCGAGCGGGCGAATCGGGGCCCACGGAGGCCTGAGAGTTGCCGCGGGTGTAACGCGCGGAAACCCGCCGGTAGCGAAAACCCCTAGTGCTGTGGGAAGTTCGCGGCGAGCCGCCCGCCGGGGAGCGCCCGGCCGCCGGTGCCCGCGATGGGGTCCAGGGCGGGTTCTGGACGGACCGCGAGGGCACCGGAACGGCGTGTTGACCCGGCCCTGACCACGGCTTATCGTGCAACAGATATATCAACCACCGGACCTGGCTTCGAAGGAGATGGGGCAGCCGGGACCGCGCGGCCGCGCCGCGGCTCGCGGCAGCGCGCAGCGGGGGAGACCTCATGATCGACCGATCGAAGCGGCCCAAGCGGGTCTTCCGCAGACCGGCCGTGGAGGAGGAGCGCACCGTCCGCCGCGCCGTCGCCGCGGCCGCGATCGGCAACGTCGCGGAGTGGTACGACTTCGGGATCTACTCCTACCTCGCCGCCGTCGTGCTCGGCCGGGTGTTCTTCCCGGAAGGCGGCCAGTGGGCCACCGCCTACACCCTCGGTGCGTTCGCGGCGGCCTTCCTGATGCGCCCGCTCGGCGGACTCGTGTTCGGCAGGCTCGGCGACAAGATCGGGCGCACCAAGGTCCTCTCCGCCACCGTCGTGCTGATGGCCGTGTCCACCGTGCTGCTCGGGCTCATCCCGGCCTACGGGGCCATCGGCGTGGCCGCGCCGCTGCTGGTGCTGTTCGTGCGGATGCTGCAGGGCTTCTCCGCGGGTGGTGAGTACACCGGGGCGCTCACCCTCGTCGCCGAGTACGCACCGGACCGCAGGCGCGGTTTCTTCGGCAGCTGGCTGGAGTTCGGCACCCTCACCGGCTACACGTTCGGCGCCGGGGTGTGCTGGACGGTGATCGCCGTGCTGCCCGAGCAGGACCTGCTCGCCTGGGGCTGGCGGGTGCCGTTCATGCTCGCGCTGCCGCTCGGCATCACCGGCATCTACCTGCGGCTGCGGCTGGAGGACACCCCGGCGTTCCGGCAGCTCATGGAACGCTCACCGGCGCTGGCCACGATGTCCTCCCGGCGCGCGCTGCAGATCGTGGTGACCCGGTACCGGGCGGCCGCGCTCGTCGCCGTCGGCGTCGTGGTGGCCTGGAACGTCACGAACTACGTGCTGACGAACTACATCCCGACCTACCTCACCGGCACGCTGCCGCGCTACGGGCTCGGCGGGACCAGCCCCGAGGTCGCCACCGCGCTCCAGGTCGTCGTCATGGTGCTGATGCTGTGCGTGATCGTCTCGGTGGGGCGGCTCAGCGATCGCGTCGGGCGGAAACCCGTGCTGATGACCGGGAGCGTCGGGCTGATCCTGCTGGGACTGCCCGCGATCTGGCTGCTGCGCGCGGGACTGGTGGGGCAGGTCGCCGGGCTGCTCATCATCGGGCTCGCCCTGGTGTGCTTCGCCGCCGTCTCGCCGTCCACGCTGCCCGCGCTGTTCCCCACCATGATCCGGTACAGCAGCCTGGCGGTGCTGTTCAACCTCGCCGTGTCGCTGTTCGCGGGGACCGCGCCGACCATCATCGAAGCGCTGGCGACCGCGACGGGGAACCTGGACTGGCCGGGCTACTTCCTGGTGGGGGCGGGGATCGTCGGGGTCGTCAGCACGCACTTCCTCAGCGAGCAGGCGGGGCGGCCGCTGGACGGGGCGGCGCCGCTGACCTCCAGCTCCGAGCTCCCGTCGCCGCCGCTGTCCGCCGACGGGGTGCCGCTGGAGAGCCCGCGGCAGTAGGCGGGCGGCGCTGTCCTGTGCTGCGCTGTCTGGTCCTGCCCTGCCTGATCCTGCGCTGCCTGGTCCTGTGCCGTGCTGCGCTGCGTGTCCTGTCCTGCCCGGCGCCGTGCTGTCCGGTCCCGTACTGCCCGGTCCCGTGCTGCCCGGTCCAGTGCCGACCGGCTCCGCGTTGTGCCGCCCGGTCCTGCGCCGCGCCGTGTCGGGATCTGCGCCGCGCCGTCGGCTCGGCCCCGGTCCGCGCTGTCCGGCTCCGCGCCGCCCGCTCCCGTTCCGCCCGACTCCGCACCCGGCGCAGTGCGAGTCCGCGCCGGCGGAAACCGTTGCCGCACCGGGAGAATCGAGCGGCCGCGACCGAGACCGCGCCCGGACCAGGGCAGCACGAGGACCCCGCGCGGCGGGAAGCCGCGCGGGGCCGGGAGAACGGCGCTCAGCCCACCCGCTCGCGCACCCAGTCGTGGAACTCGCCGATGTGGTGCTCGCTCGGCACCAGCACCCCGCCCTTGCGGTACGACCGCGAGTCCATCGCCAGCTGGCAGCGCTCGCACGCGTCGAAGTCCTGCTGGTTCACCCGGTGGAACAGCTCCACCGACCGGTCGATGTCCGCGCCGGAATCCACCACCTCCGGCAGGTACAGCCAGTCGCAGCGCACGATCGTGCGCTCCGCCGACAGCGGGAACATCCGGTGGAACACCACGTGGTCCGGCACCAGGTTGATGAACACCTGCGGGCGCACCGTGATCGCGTAGTAGCGGCGGTCCTGGTCCTCGTGCACGCCGGGAATCCGATCCAGGCCCGCCGAGCCGTCGACGGTGAAGCCCTGCACCTCCTCGCCGAACTCGGCGCCGTGGCCGACGAAGTACTGCGCGGCGAGGCCGTCGGCGAACTCCGGCAGCACCTCGGTGAGCTCCGGGTGGATCGTCGCGCAGTGGTAGCACTCCATGAAGTTCTCGACGATCTGCTTCCAGTTCGCCCGCACGTCGTACTCGATGCGCCTGCCCAGCTTCAGGTCCGCCACCTGGTAGCCCACGATCGCCTCCGGCGAGCCCAGGCGGTTGGTGACGTCCCCGATCACCGTCTCCTCGAACGACGGCGGGTCCTCGGCCAGGCACAGCCACACGTACCCCAGCCACTCCTGCACGTGCACGGTGTGCAGCCCGTACTCGACGCGGTCGATGTCCTGCATTGCGTTCAGGTTCGGCGCCGCCACCAGCTTGCCGTCCAAGCCGTACGTCCACGCGTGGTACGGGCACTGGAAGGAGCGCCGCACCTCGCCCTTCTCCTCCGTGCACAACCGGGCCCCGCGGTGCCTGCACACGTTCAGGTAGGCCTTCACGGCACCGTCCCGGCCGCGGGTCACCAGAACGCTCTCCCGGCCGATCTGCACCGTCTCGTACTGGCCGGGGCGCTCCAGGTCGGCGCTGAGCACCGCGCAGAACCAGCCCGCCTCGAAGATCGCCTCCTGCTCGGTCCGGAAGATCGACGGGTCCGTGTAGTAGTAGCCGGCCAGCGTCTCGCGCAGGCTCTCGGGCAGCGCTTCGCCGGTGTCGGGAGTGGACAGCTCACCGGTGGTCATGGCAGTGCTCCTCGCGGCAGAGGGGAAGGGGACACAACTCGCTACGGCATCGGAACCGGCGGGCGCAGGGGCCGCCCGCGGAACGTCGGGAACGCACCGCGCGGCGGATTCCGCGCGGTGGCTGCTGAGTGGAAGTCGAGAGTCGTTGCACGAACAGCAACGGGGTGCGCATTGCGCTACAGATGGCAGCGCGTCGCGAACGGGATGTCAAGACCCGCGGCCGGAACCGGTCACCGGAACACCACGGTGCTGTGCCCGTTCGGCAGCACCCGCCGCTCGCAGTGCCAGCGCACCGCCCGGGACAGCGCCAGCGCCTCCGCGTCCCGGCCCACCGTCTGCAGCGCCACCGGGTCGTGCGTGTGGTCGATGCGGATCACCTCCTGCTCGATGATCGGGCCTTCGTCCAGGTCCGGGGTCACGTAGTGCGCCGTCGCGCCCACCAGCTTCACCCCGCGCGAATACGCCTGGTGGTACGGCTTCGCGCCCTTGAAGCCCGGCAGGAACGAGTGGTGGATGTTGATCGCCCGGCCCTCCAGCGCCTTGCACGCCTCGTCCGAGAGCACCTGCATGTAGCGGGCCAGCACCACCAGCTCCACGTCGTACTCGTCCACCAGCTCCAGCAGCCGGGCCTCGGCGGCGGCCTTCGTCTCCGGCGTCACCGGCACGTGGATGAACGGCAGGCCCGCCGACTCCGCCATCGGCCGCAGTGTCTCGTGGTTCGACACCACGGCCACGATGTCCGCGCTCAACCCGCCGGACCGCCAGCGGAAGATGAGGTCGTTCAGGCAGTGGCCCAGCTTCGAGACCATCACCAGCACCCGGGCGTCGCGGTCCGCGTCGAACGAGAAGGACATCTCGAAGTCCGCGGCCACCGGCTCGAACCCGCGCGACACCGCCGCCAGGTCCACCTCGCGGTCCGCCGTCACCTGGGTGCGCAGGAACAAGCGGCCCTTCACGCCGTCGTCGAACTGGCGGTACTCGGCGATGTCGCAGCCCTGGCCCACCAGGTAGCTGCTGACCGCGTGGACGATGCCGCTGCGGTTGGGGCAGCTCAACGTCAGGGTGAACTTCCTGGTCATCGTCGTTCCTCCTGTGCTCGCACGGCTCTGGTCGCGGTCGGGGGTCGTCAGCACTCGACGACGTTGAGGGCGAGGCCGCCGCGGGCGGTCTCCTTGTACTTGTCCTTCATGTCCGCCCCGGTCTCGCGCATCGTCTTGATCGCCTTGTCCAGGGAGACGTGGTGCTCGCCGTCGCCGCGCAGCGCCATCCGGGCCGCCGTGATCGCCTTGATCGCGGCCACCGCGTTCCGCTCGATGCACGGGATCTGCACCAGGCCGCCCACCGGATCGCAGGTGAGGCCCAGGTTGTGCTCGATGCCGATCTCCGCGGCGTTCTCCACTTGCTCCGGGGTGCCGCCCAGCACCTCCGCCAGGCCGGCGGCGGCCATCGAGCACGCCGACCCGACCTCGCCCTGGCAACCCACCTCGGCACCCGAGATCGACGCGTTCTCCTTGAACAGCACGCCGATCGCGCTCGCCGTCAGCAGGAACCGCACCACCGAGTCCTCGTCGAACCCGGCCAGGAACCGGTGCGCGTAGTGCAGCACCGCGGGCACGATCCCGGCCGCGCCGTTCGTCGGCGCCGTCACGACCCGGCCGCCCGCCGCGTTCTCCTCGTTCACCGCCAGCGCGTAGAGCGTCACCCACTCCATCGCGTGCAGCGCGTCGCTCTCGTCGACGCCGGACTCCAGCCGCTCCCGCAGCTCCTTGGCCCGGCGCCGCACCCGCAGCCCGCCGGGCAGCACGCCACCGGTGCGGGAACCGTTGTCCACGCACTCCCGCATCACCGACCAGATGTGCAGCAGGCCGTCCCGGGTCTCCTGCTCGGGCCGCCAGGACAGCTCGTTCGCCAGCATCACGTCGCTGATCCGCGAGCCGGATTCCCGGGCCCGCGCCAGCAGTTCCGCGCCGGTGCGGAACGGGAAGCGCACCTCCGGCCCGCCCGCCACCAGCACCGGCCGGCCCGCCTCGTCCTCGTCCAGCACGAAACCGCCGCCGACCGAGAAGAACTCGCGGCGCAGCAGCGGTTCCCCGTGCTCGTCGAACGCGTCGAAGCGCATGCCGTTGGTGTGGAACTCCAGCCGCTTCCGCCGGTGCAGCACCACGTCCCGGTCCACCGAGAACGCGATCTTGCGCTCCCCGCCGAGGCTGATCCGGCCCTCCTCCCGCACCGCCCGCACGTCCGGTTCGGTGCGCACCGGGTCCACCAGGTGCGGTTGCTCGCCCAGCAGGCCCAGCACCACCGCCGGGACGCTGCCGTGGCCGTGGCCCGTCGCGCCCAGCGAACCGAACAGCTCGCAGCGCACCGCCGCCACCCGGGGCAGCACCCCGGACTCGCGCAGCCGCGCCACGAACCGGAAGGCGGCCAGCATCGGGCCGACCGTGTGCGAACTCGACGGCCCGATGCCCACTTTGAACAGGTCGAACACTGAGAGGGTCATGCGCGCTCCTCACCTGGAGGTTTCCCGGTCCGGCGCGGCGCGGTCCGCGCCGTCGACAGCCGGCTCACGGCCGCTCTCCGCGAGCGCGGCCCGCACGGTGTGCCGCAGCAGCAGCGCCGTCGTCACCGGCCCCACCCCGCCCGGCACCGGCGTCAACGCCGCGACCCGGCCGGACACCCCGGGAGCCACGTCGCCGACCAGCCCGCCGTCCGGCGTCGGATTGGTGCCCACGTCCACCACGACCGAACCCGGGTGCACGTGCGCCTCCGCGATCAGGTCGGGCCGGCCGACCGCCACCACCAGCACCTCCGCGGCGCGGGTGCGCGTGGCCAGGTCCGCGGTGTGCCGGTGGCAGACCGTCACCGTCGCGTCCCGCTGCAGCAGCAGCTGCGCCACCGGTTTCCCCACCACGGTGGAACGGCCCACCACCGCGCAGTCCCGGCCCGCGAGCGGCACGCCGTGGTGGTCCAGCACCGCCAGCACCGCGGCCGCCGTCGCGGGCGGGAACGCGGGCAGCCCGGCGGCGAGCCTGCCCGCGGACAGCGGGTTCGCCCCGTCCACGTCCTTGTCCGGCGCGATCGCGGCGGCCAGCTCGTCGAAGTCGGCGCCCGGCGGCAGCGGGGTCTGCAGGATGATGCCGTGCACTTCCGGTTCGGCGCTCAGCGAGGCGAGCTCCTCGCGGATGCGGTCCGCGGTGGCGTCGGCGCCGAGGTCCACGACCTCGCACTCCACGCCGGACTTCGCGGCGGCCTTCGCGATCGAGCGCACGTACCAGGCGCTCGACTCGTCGTCGGTGGCCACCACGACGGCCAGCCGGGCGGGCACTCCCGCGGCGGCGAGTTCGGCCGCCGCGGCGGCGACCTCGGCCCGGATGGCACGGGCCGGGCCGGTGCCGTCCAGGACCGCGGTCTCCACCGGCGGCGTCGCGGTGGCGGGTGCGCCGGTCGCGGGCGGATCGGTTGCGGGCGCAGCGGTTTCGGACGCAGGGGTTTCGGACAGAGAGGTTGCGGGCACGGGGTTTTCGGGCACAGCGGCTTCGGCCCGAGGGGTTTCGGACGCTGGGGTTTCGGACGCCGGGGTTTCGGACCGGGCGGCTTCGGACACGTCGGCCGTCGGCGGGTCGGTGTCGGGCACTGCCGGGGAAGTGGTCATCGCTGGATCTGCTCCCGTACCGCGGTGGTGGTCTCATCGGCTCGGTGGAGGACATCGGTGGCCGCGGCGATCGCCGCGGCCAGTTCGTCCCGCATCGCCGGGTCGGCGATGCCGGGCAGGTTCACCTCCGCGTTCACCCGCGAGGTGGCGGCGGCCGCGCGCGCCGCGTCCGCGGCCGCCGCGACATCGGTGATCACGTTGCGGTTCCCGATCGGCCGCAACCGCTCGGCGAGCCCCACTACCCGGCCGGCGACCGCGATGACCTGGGCGGGCACCCGGCTCGCCTCGGCCAGGGCCGCCGCGATCGCCCGGGACCGCGCCGCCTTCGCCTCCGCGGTGTCCTTCGGCAGGCCGTAGGCGGCGCCGACCGCGCCGAACGCGGTGGCGTCCCGCTCCGCCAGATCCAGCGCCAGGCCGCGCAGCTCGTCGGCCGCGGTCAGCACCGCGTCGATCTCCGCCGCGTGCTCGGCGTACTTCGGGCCGTCGCTGAACCGCGCGACCATGGCGATCAGGGCGGCGCCCTGCGCGGCGTGCAGCCCGGCGGTCGCGCCCCCGCCCGGGGCGGGATCGCGGGAGGCGAGCCGCTGCAGGAAGGTGTCGATCGAATCCGTGCGCATCAGCATCCTTCGTCGTAGTGCGGAAAACCCGTTCCAGGTGACCGGGCCGGCGGCCCACCCCGCTCGGAGCGGAGGGGCCGCCCACCTCGCGAGCGGTCCGGGATCACCTGCGGATCCGGTGCATCTCCGGGTCGACGAGCGGTTCGGCGGCGACGGTGGCCCGCACCATCCGGTCGAAGTACTTGATCTCCACCGAGGTCCCGGGTTCCGCCGAGGCGGGCAGCCACGCGTAGGCGATGGGGAAGCCCAGGGTGTGCGAGAACGCCGCCGAGGTGACGTACCCGGCGGGCGCCGAGTCGACGAACACCGGCTCCGCGCCGAGCACCACGCTGCGCCCGTCGTCGATCGTCAGGCAGGACAGCCGCCGCGCCACCGACTCCTGGTCGCGGCCCTCCAGCGCGTCCTTGCCGACGAAGTCGCCCTTGTTCCGGCGGACCGCGAACCCGACGCCCGCTTCGAACGGGTCGTGCTCGGTGGTCATGTCCGCGCCCCACGCCCGGTAGCCCTTCTCCAGCCGCAGGCTGTTGAACGCGGCGCGCCCCGCGGCGACCACCCCGAGCTCGCGGCCCGCCTCGAACAGCACGTCCCACAGCCGCTGCCCGTACTCGGCGCTGGTGTAGATCTCCCAGCCGAGCTCGCCGACGTAGGACACCCGCATCGCGGTGACCGGGATGCCCGCGATGCGCGCCTGCTTGCAGCGGAAGAACTTCAAGCCCTCGTGGGAGAAGTCGTCCCGGCTCAACGGCTGCACCAGATCCCGGGCCAGCGGCCCCCACACCCCGACGCAGCAGGTGCCGCCGGTGATGTCCCTGACCTGCACGCCGTGGTCGTCGGGCAGGTTCCGCCGCAGGTGGTCCAGGTCCAGGTTCCCGTTGGCGCCGACCTGGAACAGCCGTTCGCCGAGCCGCGCCACGGTGAGGTCGCTGCGCACGCCGCCCGCCCGGTCCAGCATCAGCGTGTAGGTGACCGAGCCGACGGACTTGTCCATCTTGCCGGTGGTGAGCCGGTCCAGGAACTCCAGCGACCCGGGACCGGACACCTCCAGCCGCTTCAGCGGGGTCATGTCGTAGAGGGCGACGGCGGTGCGGGTCTTCCACGCCTCGACGGCGGCGACGGGGGAGTGGAACATCGCGGACCAGGCGTCCCGCGACGGCGGCTGCCACTCCATCGGCAGTTCCTTGACCAGCGGCGCGTTGGCCTCGTACCAGTGCGGGCGCTCCCAGCCGTGCGCTTCCAGGAAGAACGCGCCGAGTTCGCGCTGCCGGGCGTGGAACGGGCTGACCCGCAGGTCCCGCGGGGAGAACTTCGGCTGCAGCGGGTGCTTGACGTCGTAGATCTCCACGAAGTTGCGCTGCGAGGTCTCGTCCGCGTGCTGCGGGGTCACCTCGATCTCGTCGAAGCGCTGCACGTCGCAGCCGTGCAGTTCGATCTCGCTGCGCCCGTCCACCAGCAGTTGCGCGACGGCGCGCGCCACGCCGGAGGAGTGCGTCACCCACACCGCCTCGGCGATCCAGAACCCGGCCACGTCGGGGGATTCGCCGACCAGCGGCCCGCCGTCGGGGGTGAAGGAGAAGACGCCGTTGAACCCGGTCTCGACCTTCGCGGTGCGCAGCGCGGGCAGCAGCCGCTTGCTGTGCTCCCAGGACGGGGCGAAGTCCTCCTCGGTGAACGCCAGCATCGACGGCATCGCCGCTTCGCTGGGCGCGTCCTCGTCCTGCGGCAGCTCGTCCAGCCCGACCGGGATGGGGCGGTGCGCGTAGGTGCCGATGCCGAGCCGGTCGTCGTGCTCGCGGTAGTACAGGTCGTGGTCCTGGTGGCGCAGGATCGGCAGCCGCGCCTCGATCCGCGGGTCGTTGCGCCCGGCGAGTTCGGGCAGCTGGTCGGTCTGCGCGTACTGGTGCGCCAGCGGCAGCAGCGGCACCCGCATGCCGACCATGTCGCCGATGGCCTGGCCCCAGAACCCGGCGCAGGAGACCACGATGTCGGCGGGCACCTCGCCCTGGTCGGTCTCGACGCCGGTGACCTTGCCGCCGCTGGTGCTGATGCCGAGGACCCGGGTGGAGCCCTGGAAGCGGGCGCCGCGGGCTTCGGCGCGGCGGGCGAGGGCGATGACGGCGCGGGAGGCCTTGGCCAGCCCGTCGGTGGGGGTGTGCAGCCCGCCGAGGACGCGGTCCCGGTCCAGCAGCGGGTGCAGCTTCGCGCACTCCGCCGGGTCGAGGACGGTGCCGGGCACGCCCCAGGAGGTCGCCCAGCCCTGCTTGCGGTGCAGGTCGGCGAGCCGTTCCGGCGTGGTGGCGATCTCCAGACCGCCGACCTGGTTGAAGCACCACCCGCCGTCGACGTCCAGCGAGGCGAGCTTGTCCCTGGTGTAGGTGGCGAACTCGGTCATCGTCTTCGACCCGGCGGTCTGGAAGACGAGTCCGGGGGCGTGCGAGGTGGAACCGCCGGTGAGCGGCAGCGGTCCCTGGTCGAGGACGGTGACGCGGTTCCAGCCGCGTTCGGTGAGCTCGTCGGCGAGGTTGGTGCCGACGATCCCGGCTCCGATGATGACGACGCGGGGGGTGCTCATGCTGGTCTCCTAACGGGCGGCCTGCGGCGACCGCTGCGAGGACGGCAGGTGCGGACTGGGTGCCACGGGGCAGGAGCTCGGGTCTGGCGAAGGGGAGTGGTGGGGTTCGGTGGTCGTCCGATGCGGAGTTCCGCGGAGCACGGGGGACGTGTCGGAACGGGCCGCCCGACGGCGGTGACCTGGCCGAGCCGGATGCCGGATTCCGGGTGTGCCCCCGGACCGACCGGAACAGCTGAACACAAGACTGATATATCAAGTGAACGGCAGAGTAAGCACTGGTAGGAGCGGCGGTCAAGAGTCGATTCGGCGCACCTGGTCGCAGTGCACGCGGATGGCTGAACGCGCGGGCCGCCGCACGGCGCGTCGCTACTCCGGGCGCGTCGCGCGGCAGTGGTCGGCGCAGGTCGCGGCGGGTTCGCGCATCCGCGACCTTCGGCCCTTGACCCCGGGAATTCCGCTGCTTACGCTCGGGAAGCCATCTGATATTTCAGTTGGATGGTAGTCGTCCGGTCGGCCGTTCAGCCGCCGTCTCTCCAGTGCTCCCATGCAGATTCCCCGCACCGAAGGAGTCCCATGAGCTCGTCCGGCACCCCCTCGAACCCCTCCGGGAACACCGCGGGCATCGATGCGTTCAACGACCGGCTTGCGGTGGTGGATCCGGAGGTGGCCGCTGCTGTGGGGGCGGAGCTGGGTCGTCAGCAGAACACGTTGGAGATGATCGCGT